>NZ_AKFK01000078.1:0-21564 GCF_000272495.1 Methylobacterium sp. GXF4
ACCGAAGTGTCGAAGGTGCTGTCCGTCTTCACCTCCGTGACCGGCCCGGTCTCCTCGGTGGCGACCGCGTACTACTACGCGAAGTAAGGGCGGGACGACTTCCTCAACAGCGGCGGAAAACAATCGCGTTTCGCCGCGGCCTCGCGTATGGGCTTTGCGTGCGGTGCGGGAGCGCGTGTACGGAGCCGCATCCCGCCCTCGTCGGTGGCTGCCTCGCGCAAGGATGCCTAGAAGAGCCCGATGAAGATCGGACGCGTCGTCTCCGCCCGCGGGCTGTTCCGGCCCCCGCTATTCTCCCTGAGCCTGTGTCTCGCGCTCCTGTCGGCCGGGCCGGCTTCGGCCGATGTCGTGGTCGGCGTCGCGGTTCCGCGCTCGGGCCCCTACGTCGCCGTGGGCGAGCAGGTGCTGCGCGGCGTCGAGGCCGCGGCCCGGGACGCCAACGCCATGGGCGGCCTCGATGGCCAGCCCGTGACCCTCGACGTGCAGGACGATGCCTGCGACTCGAACACCGCCACCGCGGTCGCCAACCACTTTGTGCGCGCCAAGGTCCGCCTCGTCGTCGGGCATGTCTGCTCGAACGCCTCGATCGCGGCCTCCGACATCTACGCGCAGAACGGCGTGGTGATGATCAGCGCCGCCTCGGTCTCGGCGCGGTTGACTGACCGGGGGCTGCAGAACGTCTTCCGCGTCTGCGGCCGTGACGACGACCAGGCCCGGCTCTCGGCCGCCGTGCTCGCCGAGCGGTTCCGCGACCGCAAGATCGCGCTGATCCAGGACCCGACCCCGGCCTCCCGGACGCTGGCGGCGGCCACCAAGGACAACCTCAACCGGATCGGCATCAACGAGACCTTGTCCCTGTCGTTCGCGCCGAGCGACGCCGACGATGCCGCCCTGGTGGACCGGCTCAAGGGCGCGGGGATCGAGGTTGTGTATTACGGCGGCGACGCCACCGAGATGGGCCGCCTGGTGAAGGTCGCGGCCGATCGCGGCTACCGCCCGCAATGGTTCGGCACCTCGGCGATCGCGACGCCGGACTTCGCCAAGGTCGCGGGCTCGGCCAGCAACGGCGTGCTGATGACCTTCTACCTCGATCCGAGCCGCCAGCCCGCCGCCGCCGCCGTCGTTAAGGCGTTCAAGGCCGAGGGCGGCGACCCCACCGGCTCGACGATCTACGGCTATGCCGCCCTGCAGGCCCTGGTCGCGGCCGGCAACTTCGCCCATTCCGCCGAGCCGAAGCCGATCGCCCAGGCGCTCCATACGGAGCGGTTCGACCTCGTACTCGGCACGGTGGGGTTCGATTCCAAGGGCGACGTCACCGCCCAGGGCTACGTGCTCTACGTCTGGAAGGACGGCAGCTTCACGCCCGCCGGCAAGTGAGCGCTCGGTTCTGACGCGCGCCCGACGGCGCCCTAACCCCGCTCGGCGGCATCGACCTCGGCGCCGCGCCCCAGCCCGCGCAGCAGCTCGGCGAGATGCGGCCGCACCCGCAATTGGAGCGCGTGGAGCTGGCGGACCGCCTCGCTGAGGCGGCCCTCGCGGCCGAGCATGGCGTCCGCGAAGCCGATCATCCGGGCGTTGGGCCAAGCCGGCTCGCGCACGGCGTGGAGGCGCGCGACCAGGGCGTCGGGGGATGTCTCCGGCTCGGCCTGGGCGAACAGCATCAGCAGCGCCGCCGTGGAGCGCGACAGGCCGTAATGGCAATGGACCAGGAGATGGCCGGCGCCGTCGAGATCGCGCCCGAAGGCCAGGATCGCCGCGACGTGCTCGGGCTCGGGCGGGACGAGGCCGTCGCCCGGCCCGAGGCAATCGTGGAAGTGCAGGGTCGTGCGGGCATGGGCCCCGTAGGTGCCGAAGGCCTCCGGCTCGGGCGTGCCGGGATCGAGCAGGGACAGGACGTGCGTGACCCCGCTCCCGCCATGGCCCGCCAGCTCCTCGAGGCCGCAGACGGTGTGCAGGGTGAGGTCGGGGAGGGGCGCTTCGGGGAAGGGCGCTTCGGGCTCGGATCGCATGGCCGGGCGCCTAACACGGGCGATCGGCGGTTTCGAGGCGCCATGGCGCCACGGCGGCGCCATCCGGAGACGCTTTCGAGAATGGGCGCGGACGTGCTACCTGCGCGCCGGCCGGATTGGACACGCTCAGACGAGATGCCGTTGGACGAGCCTCATACTGCGCCCCCACGCGCTGCCGGACCGCGCCGCCGCGCGGTGCTGACCGCCGGCCTCGGCGCGGCGATCACCGCGCCTCTGGCCGCGCCCGCCCGGGCCCAGGGCGCCCCGGAGCTGCGCTGGCGCCTGTCCTCGGCCTACGCCAAGAACCTCGACATCCTGTTCGGCGCCCCCGAGGCCCTGAGCCGGATCGTCGCCGAGGCCACCGACGGCCGCTTCCAGATCCAGGTGCTCGGCCCCGGCGAGCCGGTCCCGGCCGAGACCCTGCTCGACGCCGTATCGGCCGGCACCGTCGAGATGGGCCACGGCCCGGCGACCCTCGGCCAGGCCAAGGACCCGACCTTCGCGCTGGCCACCGCGATCCCGTTCGGGCTCAATGCGCGGGGTGCCGCCGCCTGGTGGCAGGCCGGCGGCGCGGCGGAGCTGTTCAGCGAGGTCTTCGCCAAATCCGGGCTGGTCTGCCTGCCCGGGGGCAATACCGGCGCGCAGATGGGCGGCTGGTTCCGGCGCGAGATCAAGAGCGTCGCCGACCTCCAGGGTCTCAAGTTCCGCATCGGCGGCATGGGCGGGCAGGTGCTCGCCAAGTTCGGCGTCCAGCCGCAGGCGACGCCCGGACCCGAGATCTACCAGGCCCTGGAATCGAAGAAGCTCGACGCCGCCGAGTGGATCGGCCCCTACGACGACGAGCGGCTCGGCCTGCAGAAGGTGGCGCCGGTCTACCATTACCCGGGCTTCTGGGAGGGCGGCGCCATGCTGCACTTCTGGTTCAACGCCGAGAAGTGGAAGGCGCTGCCGAAGGCCTACCAGGCGATCCTGCGCGCGGCGGCCGCCGAGGTCGGGGCCGAGGTCCAGGCCAAGTACGATGCGCGCAACCCGCAGGCCCTGCGCCGGCTGGTCGCCGGCGGCGCCCAGCTGCGGCCGTTCCCGCAGGACGTGATGGAGGGCGCGCTCAAGAACGCTAACGACGTCTATGCCGAGATCGCCGCCAAGAACGCCGATTTCCGCCGGGTCTACGAGGCGATGCGCACCTTCCGGAACGAGGAATATCTCTGGTTCCAGGTGGCAGAATACACCTACGATAATTTCATGATTCGGGCCCGGGCACGGGGCTGACGCGACGGCTCGAACGAACCCCGCGGAGGGACGGCATGATCGGGACGCTGAGACTCGGCCTGGCACTGCTCGGGACGGCGCTGCCGCTCCAGGCGCTCGCGCAATCGCCCGCCAACCTCACCGCGCTGCGCGGCCTGGCCCCGGTGGCCCGGCTGCAGGGAAGCCCGGCGGGCAAGGCGGCGCTCGACGCCAACCTGCGGGTGACCGGCGATATCCAGACCGGTGCCCTCAAGCAGCCGACCCTGCTGCCCTTTCCCGAGCAGCAGCAACTGGCGCTGCGGGATTGCTTCATCACCGACGGCAACGCCACCGGCCTCGCCGACGGCCTCGGCACGGCCCTCGCCACCGCTTATCAGGGCCGGGCGCGCTACAGCGACTACAAAACCTTCACCAGCGTCGCGCCGACAGTGGCCGACCTGATCGGCTACACCAACAACGTCACCAAGTCGGATTCGAATTCGGGCAAGTACTTCTTCGGCAACGCCACGACCAACGGCAAGCAGGCGGTCTCGGCCGAGGCCAGCGCGCTCCTCACAGACGGCACCGTCACCGACGTGTTCGGCAAGGCCTATGGTCGGCCGGCGGGCAGCCCCGGGGCCGACCGGTTCGGCAATTCGCGCCCATTCCAGACCCTGCCGCATCTCCAGGCCTACCGAGGCGCCGATTATTTCGGCGAGGCCTCCCATTCCCTCGACTGGCTGCGCGGCCCGAAGCAGGATCTCGTCGACAGCCCGTCCTATCCCAGCGGCCACACCACCTACGGCTACACCGAGTCGCTGATCCTCGCCCTGCTGGTGCCGGAGCGCTACCAGCAGATGGTCGCCCGCGCCGCCGATTACGGCAACGACCGGATCATCGTCGGGGCGCATTACGCCATGGACGTGATCGGCGGGCGCGCGACCTCGCTCCACGCGGTGGCGCATCTGCTCGCCAACGATCCGGCCTATGTCGGCCAGATCCGGAAGAACCCGGCGGTGATCGACGCGAACGCGACCGATGCGGACAAGCGCGTCGGCGTGACCGATTACCGGGCGCTCCTGAAGGAGGCCCGCGCCGCCATGACCGACGCGCTCAAGGCCGGCTGCGGCGACACGGTGGCGGCTTGCGCGGCGCAGGATACCGGCCGGTTCAAGGACCCGGCCGCCAACGCCGCCTTCTACGAGGCGACCCAGACCTACGGGTTGCCTGTCGTGCACGACGCCACCGCCAACGCCCGGGAGGATGTCGGCAAGATCGCCCCGGAGGCCGGCCACCTGCTGACCGCGGCCTTCCCGGCGCTGACGCTCGAGGAGGCCAACGCCATCCTGGCCGAGACGCAGGGCCCGGGCGGCGGCTTCCTGGACGACGGCTCGGAATTCGGGGTGTATTCCCGGATCAACCTCTACGCGGCGGCCGGGAAGGCCGCGGCGCTGGCGGCGAGCCGGGCGGGGGCGAGCGCCGCGCGCTGACGGGCGCGATGCTCGCGAGCCCCTCTGAGGGCCTGCTTGACGTCGCGCTCTTGGCCGGTGGACGGTTCCGAGTGACGGCACTCCCAATCACCCCCTCATCCTGAGGTGCCGGGCGATCGCAGATCGCTTGGCCTCGAAGGAGCCCTCCAGAGCTCGCTGAGCCATCTGGCGCGCGCCTTCGAGGCCCGCTGGTGCGGGCACCTTAGGATGAGGTCGAGACCGGGAAAACGGGGCAAACACGGTCGTCGGCGCCTGTTGTCCGTGCTGTCAGAACACCGCGTGGTCACCGCGCTCGGCGACGGCCTCGCCCCGGACGACGCGGGCGTAGTAGGCGAACAGCGTGTCCGAGCCCGTCGAGGGCGTGGCATGGGCATCGTAGCGGCCCGTGGCCGGATCCAGCACGAGCATCGATTCCGTGGCGTAGTAGCGCCCGATGCGCGCGAGCTCGGCCTTGGCGGCCAGGGCCGGGACCCACCGCCCGAGCGTGCCCAGGACGGCGATGATCGCGTCCAGCAGCGCCACCGGCACATGCTGGAAGCGCGGCGCGCGCCCCAGCAGGGCGAACAGGTGCTCGCCCTGCGCCCTCGGGGTGATCGCCTCGCCCGGCCCCCCGATCGGGAGCACGCGATTGCGCCGGTCCCCGGCATCGATGCAGTCGGCGAGGTAGCGGCCCAGATCGTCGTCGCTGATCGGCTTGCAGGCGGTCAGCATCCCGTCGCCGAAGACCAGGAACGGCTTGCCGCGCCGCACGCGGTCGATCTGCCCCGAGAGCGATTTGAAGAACGCGGTCGGGCGCACGATCGTGTAGGCGAGGCCCGATTCCATCAGCACCCGCTCGAAGGCCAGCTTGGCGTGCTGGAAGGCGAGGACCGGCTTCTGGACGCAGATCGCCGAGAGCAGGATGACCTGCGTGACGCCGGCCGCCTCGGCGGCCTCCAGCGCGTTCACCTGCGCCCGGTAATCGATCGCCCAGGCGTCGTCGGGCAAGCCGGTGCGCGAGGCGAGACACGAGACCAGGACGTCGAACGGCTCGCCGCGGATGCCGTCCCGCGCGAGCGCGGCCGGATCGGTCACGTCCGCGACCCGCGCGGTGACGCCCGCAGGGAACGGGGCGGGGCGCCGCACGAGGCAGACGACCGCGTGACCGCGCGCCGCCAGCGCCCGCACCGTCGCCCGGCCGATCGTCCCGGTGCTACCCAGGACGAGGACGCGCCGCGGGGCCGGGTCGTGCGGCCGATCCGCCGTCACGGCACCCGCTTGCGCAGCACGAAAGTCCCCACGGCCAGGAACTTCTGCGCCCGCTTGCCGGTGTCGACCTCGGTGGTGAACACGTTGCCCTTGGAATCGACCGCGAGGTTGTGGACCCAGTGAAACTGGCCCGCCATGCGGCCGTTGCGGCCGAAGGCGCCCACCGTCGCGCCGGTGGCGCGGTCGAGGGTGCGGACCTCGTTGTTGGCCCCGTCGGCGTTGAGCAGGTAGGTCTCGTCGGCATCCGGCCACAGGGCCAGCTCCCAGACCGAGCCGTTGGCCCGGGTGTCCTTCTCGACGACGAACTCCTTCACGAAGCTGCCGTCCTTCTGGAACACCTGGATCCGGTTGTTGGTGCGGTCGCAGACATAGACCAGCCCGTCATGGGCGATGCGCACGCAATGGACCGGGTTGGCGAATTGCTGGCGCGGGGCGGCGGCCGGATCGTAGGGGCCGAGCTTGTCGTCGGTGGGCGGCTTCCCGTAGGCGCCCCACATCCGCTTGAACGCCCCGCTGTCCCGGTCGAACACGATGATGCGGTGGTTGTAATAGCCGTCCGCCACGTAGACCTCGTTGGCCGCCCTGTCGAAATCGACATTGGCGGGCTTGCCGAGGCGGCTGGTGTCGCGGCTGTCGGTCTGCGGGCCGGACTTGCCGATCTGCAGGACGAACTTGCCGTCGGGCGTGAACTTCAGGAGCTGGCCGTCCTGGTCGCCGTTGCCGGCGATCCAGACGAAGCCCTTCTCGTCGATCTGGATGCCGTGCTCGTTGGTGGGCCAGTCGTAGCCCTCGCCGGGGCCGCCCCAGCTGCGCAGCAGCGTGCCGTCCTGGGCGAATTCGAGCACCGGCGGGGCGGGCTTGCAGCACTTGCTGCGCGGCGGATCGAGGCTCGCGGCCTTCTCGTCGTCGGTGAGCGTGCGCGGCCGCTGGACCACCCAGACATGGTCCTGCGCGTCCACCGCGACGCCCGCGGCCTGGCCCAGGATCCAGTCGTTCGGCAGCGGCTTCGGCCAGGCCGGATCGACCTGGAAGCGCGGCGCATCCGCGGCCGCTGCGGGCCCCGCCAGGGCGAGCAGGCAGGCGAGCGCCGGCAGCGCGCGCGAAAACATCCTCATGGCGTATCCTCCGGCGCCTGTCCCGGCGCTCACCGCGAGCATGACGCGCCGCGCGGTCCGGGACCAGCGCTCCGGCCGCGCTTCGGTGACAGAGGCGAGCTGACAAGAAAAAAGGCCACCCCCGAAGGAGCGGCCCGAAGTCTAGGGAGGAAACGCCCAAGAAGGGCAGCGGGATCGCGACGCCATCGCCATCCCGCGCTGCACAATCTGCGCGCATCGCGAAAAATTACAAGGGCGTTCGGACAGAAAGGCTGTCCTTTTATACGGCTCAGGACGGATCACGAACCGGCTGTGTCGAAAATGTCGCAGCCGTTTCGGGGTGCCGGACAACAGATCTGATGCGCGATCGGCCGACAAAACCGGACGTAAACCTTTGAAAAACCCTGGTTTCGCTGCGCTGCGTCGGTTGCCGGCTGATGATTTCACTGCGGCATATCATGACGGCCGGCTGGACGGACGAATTCGTCGCCCGCTCTAGGTTTCCGGCCAAGTCTCTTGTGATCCAAGTGAAGAAAGCGTGCGTGCGAATATGGCGATCCAGGGCGAGCGGATCCGGGTTCTGAACGATGTCGAGCCGCGGGCGGACGGGCGTTACGTCCTATATCTCCTTCAGCAGGCCAACCGCGCCCGGTTCAACCCGGCCCTCGAATTCGCCATCGAGGAGGCGAACCGGCTCGACCTGCCGGTGATCGCCTGCTTCGGGCTGCTCGACGGTGCCAGCGGCTTCCCCGAGGCCAATGCCCGCCACTACGCCTTCCTGCTCCAGGGTCTCGCGGATGCGAAGGCCGGTCTGGAGAAGCGCGGCGTCGGATTCGTGATGCGCAAATGCGCGCCCGCCAAGATCGCCATCGACCTGGCCGAGGAGGCGGCGCTGCTGGTGCTCGACCGGGGCTACCTCGCCATCCAGAAGGGCTGGTACCGGGAGATCGCGAAGGCGGTGAAGACCCGGATCGTCCAGGTCGAGGGCGACGTGGTCGTGCCGGTGGAGACCGCCTCGAACAAGCACGAATTCGCCGCCCGAACGCTCCGGCCGAAGCTGAACCGGCTCTGGGACCCGTTCATCGCCGACCTGAAGCCCCGCAAGCCCAAGCATGCCGCGACGGACGTGACGCCCGAGGGCGAGATCGACGTCTCCGATCCGGAGGCGGTGCTCGCCGGGATGAGCCTCGACCGGGTGGTCGGGCCGGTGAAGCGCTTCACCGGCGGCGAGACCGAGGCGCGTAAGCGCCTGAAGGCGTTCCTGGCGGACGGGTTCGCGGGCTACGGCGCCGGCCGCAACATGCCGGAGGCCGCGGCCGCCTCCCACATGAGCCCGTTCCTGCATTTCGGCCAGATCTCGCCGGTGGAGATCGCCCTGGCGGTGCGGGAGGCCAAGGTCGGGGACGACGACGATCGCGGCGCCTACCTGGAGGAGCTGATCGTCCGGCGCGAGCTCGCCATGAACCACGTCTTCTACACGGAGGGCTACGACGATTACGACAAGGCGGTGCCGGACTGGGCGCGCAAGACGCTGGCCGAGCAGGCCGAGGACGCGCGCCCGACCCTCTATTCGGAAGCGCAGCTCGCGGCCGGCGAGACCCACGACCACTACTGGAACGCCGCGATGCGCGAGATGCGCGAGACCGGCTACATGCACAACCAGCTGCGGATGTACTGGGGCAAGAAGATCCTGGAATGGTCCCCCTCGCCCGAGGAGGGCTTCGCCCGGACGCTCCGGCTCAACAACCGCTACTTCCTGGACGGGCGCGACCCGAACTCATTCACCAACGTCGCCTGGGTCTACGGCCTGCACGACCGCCCCTGGCAGCGCCGCCCGATCTTCGGCACCGTCCGCTACCAGAGCGAGAACTCGCTGAAGAAGTTCGACGCGAAGGGCTATGTAAAGGCGGTGGAGCGGCTCTGTGCGGCGGAGGGGTGAGCGGCCTGTTCGGACCCAGCCTGCTCCCACCAGACCCCCTCATCCTGAGGTGCGGCCGCGCAGCGGGCGCCTCGAAGGAAGGCTCCAGTTGCCCGCGCGATCGCTGGAGGGCTCCTTCGAGGGCTGCGCTGCGCTCCGCCGCCTCAGGATGAGGGGGTGACTTGGAGATCCGCCATGCGGATGGGTCTTCTGGGTGATGCCCCATTCCCCGCGCACCACGCTATACCGCATGCTCCGGCTTTGCGGACGAAGTAGCCTGTCATGACCGAGATGCGGGACGCACCGACGACGATCGAGCCCGCAGGCTCGGGGCCGAGACGCTCCCGCTACCGCCGCTCGATCACGCGCCTGCGCTCGGCCTCGCTCGAAGCCTATCCGCTGTGGCGGGGGCGGTTGCTGTTCCTCGCCGGCGGCATCTGCGTTGGTCTGGCCGCGGTGCTGATGGCCAAGGGCGCCGACCTGGCGCAGGAGGGGTTCCGGCGGTTGACCGCGCCGTCGCCGCTAATCGCCCTGGTGCTCACGCCGGCGGGCTTCGCGCTGGCCGCGCTGCTGGCCCGGACGGTGTTCCCGAACTCGCAAGGGTCCGGCATCCCGCAGGTGATCGCGGCCCGGCACGCCCGCGATGAACGGTTCCGGTTCTCGCTGATCTCGCCGCGCGTGGCCTGCGGCAAGGTGCTGGTCCTGTTCCTCGGCCTGCTGTGCGGCGCCTCGGCCGGGCGCGAAGGGCCGACCGTGCAGGTCGGCGCGGCGATCATGGCCGCCTTCGGCCGCCTGACGCCCGACCGCCTGCCGGGGCTGCTCCTCGCGGGCGGGGCGGCCGGGGTCGCGGCGGCGTTCAACACCCCACTCGCCGGCATCGTGTTCGGCATCGAGGAATTGGGCCGGGCCTATGAGGCGCGCTCGTCCGGGCTGATCGTCGCCGGGATCGTGGCTGCCGGCCTCACCTCCCTCTGGCTGCTCGGCAACTACACCTATTTCGGCACCAGCCAGGCGGAGCTGCCGCTGGCCGCGGGCTGGATCGTGCCGCTGCTCGCCGCCCTGGGCGGCTTCGCCGGCGGGGTGTTCAGCCGCCTGGTGATCCTGTTCGCCCGGGGCCTGCCGGGGGCGGCCGGCCGCCTGATCCGGGCGCGGCCGGTGGTGTTCGCGGCGGCCTGCGGCCTGTGCGTGGCCCTGTGCGGGCTGGCCTCCCAGGGCACCGCCTACGGCACCGGCTACGAGGAGGCCCGGGCGATCCTGCACGGCGACGCCACGACCAGCTGGACCTACGCGCCGCTGAAATTCGCCGCCACGGTGCTCAGCTCGGTCAGCGGCATTCCGGGCGGCCTGTTCGCGCCGTCGCTGGCGGTGGGCGCCGGGATCGGCGGGACGGTGCACGGCCTGCTGCCGGACATGCCGGTGGGCGCCCTCGTGCTGATCGGGATGGTCGCCTACCTCACCGGCGTGCTCCAGGCCCCGATCACCAGCTTCGTGATCGTCACCGAGATGACCCAGAACCACACGATGATGATCCCGCTGATGGTCGCGGCTTTGATCGCCGACGCGGCCTCGAAGGCGGTCTGCCGCGGCGGGCTCTACCACACGCTCGCCGAGCTGATGCTGGCGCGGGCCGACGTCCCGGCCCAGCCGGTGACGAAGACCGCCTGAGCCTTGCGAAACGCGGGCCCCGCCCTGCGGCGGAGCCCGGTTCGTGCGGGCCTACGCGGCCCGCACGGTCGCCAGGAAGCGCCGGACCTCGGCCGTCAGGTGCTCCGACTGGCGCGACAGCTCGGAGGCCGAGGTCAGCACCTGGGCGGCCGCCGCGCCGGTCTCCTCGGCGGCGCCGGCGACGCCCGCGATGTTGCTGGTCACCTCGCCGGTGCCCATCGCGGCCTGCCCGACATTGCGCACGATCTCCTGCGTCGCCGCCCCCTGCTGCTCCACCGCCGCGGCGATCGAGGCCGCCACGGTGCTGATCTCGCGGATGCGGCTGCTGATGCCGCCGATCGCCGAGACCGCCTGGCCGGTCGCCGCCTGGACCTGCCCGATCTGCCGGCCGATCTCCTCTGTCGCCTTCGCGGTCTGGTCGGCGAGCGCCTTGACCTCGCTCGCCACGACCGCGAAGCCCCGGCCCGCCTCGCCGGCCCGGGCCGCCTCGATGGTGGCGTTGAGGGCCAGCAGGTTGGTCTGCGAGGCGATGCTCTGGATCATCGCCACCACGTCGCCGATCCGGGCGACCGTGCTGCTCAGCTCCTGCACCATCGCGGCGGTCTGGTCCGCGTCGCTGACGGCAGTGCGGGCGAGGTGCGACGAGCCGTCGACCTGACGGCCGATCTCCTGGACGGAGGAGCCCAGCTCCTCGGCGGCGGCCGCGACCGTGTTGACGTTGCTGGCCGCCTCCTCGGCGGCCGCGGCCACCGTCGTCGATTGGCTGGCCGTCTCGGTCGCGGTGGCGGTCATGGTCTGGGCAGTCGCCTGCAGCTCGGTGGCCGAGGACGAGACCATGCCGACGATCCCGCCGACCGCCTGCTCGAAGGCGTCGGCCATCTGGCGCATGGCCGTGCGCCGCTGCTCCTCCGCGGAAGCCCGGGCCAGGGCCGTCTCCTCCTCCAGGATCCTGGTGCGGACCAGGTTGTCCTTGAACACCTGCACGGCGCCCGCCATCGCGCCGAGCTCGTCCCGGCGCGCGGTGCCCGGTACGGACACGGCGAGATCCCCTTCGGCGAGGCGCCGCATCGCGCCCGCGAGACCCAGAAGGCCGCGAACGACGCGGACCTGCATGATCAGGATCGCGGCCGCCGCCAGGCCGCCCGCGAAGACGATGACCGCGAGGGCCGAGAGGAAGTCCCGGTTCGCGGCGGCCGACGCGGCGGTCGCACGGGCCACGGCAGAGTCGATCACCGCCATGGCGACGTCGACGATCGCCTTCTGGCCGGCGACGACGCCTTCATCCCAGCTGCTGACCGGGAAGGGCATCGGGCGCCCCTCGGAGACCGCCGCGAGGGCGGCCTTGCGCATCTCGCCCACGGGCCCGGCATAGTAGAGCTGGTCCGCCCGGTCGTAGGCGTCCTTCACCGAGGCGTCGAAGCCGTTGACCCGGATCATCCGCCCGACGAGCTGCCAGGCCGTCCGGTTCTGGGCGTCGGCGCTGTTGAGCTGCCCCCAATCGGCCGGGGTGGCGGCGCGTTCGGCGGCCAGGATCTGGCTCACGACCAGGGCGGCGCGTCCGTCGGTGGTGCGCGCGAGCCACGTCGTCGCCCTTGCGTCGATGAGGCTGCCATAGGCCGGATCAAGGGCCTGGATCGCGCGCTCGGTCGCGTCGGAGGCGGCCTCGAGCGCGGCGAGCAGGCGGTTGCCGAGCTCGTCCATGCGCTTGCGCAGGGCCGGGTCGCGGCGCGCCGCCGGCTGGTCGAAGGCCGCATCCAGGGCCCGGCGCAGCTGCCGCCACTCGCCCACGAGGGCATCGAGCTCGGTGCGCTTCGTTTGCAGGGCCGGGTCCGCCACGCTGCTCAGCTGTCCGAGCGCGATGTCGGCCGCCGCGTTGAACGGGGCGCGGGCATCGAGCGAGAGCTGGCGATGCGCCCGGTTGGTGTCGGGCTCCTTGACCAGGGCGGTCAGCCCGTAACCGCGCTCGATCCGCACTTGGGTAAGGCTCGCGAACAAGTTGCGATCGATGACCATGAAGGCGGTCACCTGATCAGCTGTATCCATTCGCGACTTGCTTTTGATGATTTGTATTCCCGCCAGACCGATCGCGAGGAGACCCAGCATCGCGACCAGAGAAATAACTACAGTTCGGATCGAAAGCGCACGCACCACCAGTACCCCTGCCTAATCGCCGGGACGATGTGTCCGAAACATATTCCGAACGGTTAATTCGCTACCGTCGAACGCTTCGCGTGCGGAACAATGATCTTCATCTGTAGTCGTGGCGCTACGTGCGGGGCGGGTTGCCCAGGTTCGTCGACTGGGCATCTCACCTGCAAGTCGAGATTCTGATGGGCAGCCGCGGCGCAGGTCTTCGGCGCGCCGGCCGCCCGATGGCTCGGCGGAATGCCGCCGTTAAGAATAAAAGGCTGTTGGAACCGCGCGGCCGCGGAACGGTCTCGCTTGCAGCCGGTTGAGCATTCGATTGTTGTTCGCCCGTGCCGCGGGCGCTTCCGGAGTGACGCGATGACCTTGCTGAAATGGGCCCTCATCTGCTTCGTGATCTCGCTGATCGCGGGCGGTCTCGGCTTCACCGGCATCGCCTCGGGTGCAGGCTCGCTGGCGCGCATCCTGTTCGGCCTGTTCCTGCTGGTCGCCATCGTGATCGTGGTCATCGCCTTCGCGGTCGGCCAGGCGGTCTTCTGAGCCGCATGGCGGATTCGATGCGGAACACGGTCTGCCTCGTCACCGGGGCGACCAACGGCATCGGCTACGAGACGGCCCTGGGACTCGCGCGCAGAGGCGCGCGGGTCGCCATCGTCGGCCGCGATCCTGAGAAGACGCAGGCCTCAGCCGAGCGGATCCGCGAAGCCGTCCCGGGCGCGGTGGTGGACCCGCATGTCGCCGACCTGTCGGCCCAGGCCGAGATCCGCCGGGTCGCCGCGTCCCTGCGCGCCACCTATCCCCGCCTCGACGTCCTGGTGAACAATGCCGGGGCGATCTTCGACCGGCGGGAGCTCACGGTCGACGGCATCGAGCGCACCTGGGCGCTGGACCATCTCGGCTACGTGCTGCTGACGCTCGAACTGCTCGACACCCTGAAGGCCTCGGCGGCGGCCGGGGCCAAGCCACGGATCGTCGACGTTGCCTCGGCGGCGCATTACCGGGGCCATATCGACTTTTCCGACATCGAGGGCGCCCACCGCTACGGCGCCATGCGGGCCTATGCCCAGGCCAAGCTCGGCAACGTGCTGTTCACCTACGCGCTCGCCCGGCGGGTGAAGGCCGACGGCATCACCGTGAACGCCCTGCATCCCGGGGTGGTCAAGACCGGCTTTGCCAAGAACACCGGCGGAGCGTTCGGCGCCGTCTGGTCGCTGATGCGCCCGTTCCTGATCCGGCCCGACAAGGGCGCCGCGACCTCGCTCCACGTCGCGACCGCCCCGGAACTCGACGGCGTCACCGGCCGCTATTTTTCGCATTCCCGGCCCAAGGCCTCGTCGGCCGAGAGCCGCGATGAATCCGTGCAGGAGCGGGTCTGGGCCCTGAGCTTGGCGCAGGTGGGGCTGGCTGGCTAGGCGAGGTTTTCGGGCGTTCCACCCTACTTGGCATCGCCTTACGCGCCGTCATTGCGAGCGCAGCGAAGCAACCCAGGGACACGCAACGGTCTGAGAGCGCGCGCTGCCCTGGGTTGCTTCGCTGCGCTCGCAATGACGATGGCGCGAGCAAGCGCCCTCACGCCGCCGCGCGCATCGCGTGGTCGGCCTGGGTCTGGATCTCGATGAACACCCGGGTCACGTCCGGGTTGCGCTGCTTCACCGCCCGGTCGAGCCGGGTCACGAGGCTCTCGACCTCGCCGGCGCTCAGGTCGTCGGCCATGTCGATGCTGACATTCACCAGGATGTCGGAGGGCCCGAGATGCTGGGTCAGGACCTCGTTGAGATGCAGCACGCCGGGTTCGGCGCGCACGAGCTCCGCGATCGCCGCCACCACGGCGGGGTCGGCGGCCTCGCCGATCAGCAGGCCGTGGGTCTCGATCATCAGGAATACCGCCATGCCGACCAGAACGAGGCCGATCCCCACCGAGGCCCAGCCGTCGAGGCTCGGCATCTCCAGCCAATGGGCCAGGACCACGCCCGCGAAGGCGATCAGCAGGCCGATCAGCGCCGCGGTGTCCTCGGCCAGAATCGTGAACAGGGTAGGATCCTTGCTGCGGCGGATCGCCCGCATCGCCGAGCTCTTGCCCTTCTCGGCCCAGAACTGGCGCATCGCCACGATCCAGGACACGCCCTCGGCCACGATGGCGAAGCCCAGGATCGCGACGTTCACCCAGATCCCCGGCACCGTGTAGCCGAACAGGTGCGCGTCCGCGTCCGGCGAGGGGTGGCGGACCCGCTCGATGCCCTCGTAGACCGCGAACAGGCCGCCGCCCAAAAAGATCATCAGCGCGACCACGAAGGCGTAGAAGTAGATCTCGCGCCCGTAGCCGAACGGGTGGCGGGCATCGGCCGGCTTCTTGGCCCGCTTCATCCCCAGGAGCAGCAGCACCTGGTTGGCGGTATCCACCACCGAGTGCACGCCCTCGGCGAGCATCGCGGTGGAGCCGGTCAGCGCCCCGCCGACGAACTTCGCCGCCGCGATGGCGAGGTTCGCCCCCGCCGCCGCATAGATCGCCCCCGTGCTCTCGTGCGCCATCCCGGCCTCCGTGTCCGCCGCGACCTAAGCGCTACCGTGCGGCGCCGGTTCCCGTGTGGACGCGCGCATGTGCCCTGTGCAAGCTGAGATCAGTCCGGAAGGCTCGGAGGAAACATGGCCGACGCGCAGTACGACCCCGACAACATCTTCGCCAAGATCCTGCGGGGCGAGATCCCGTGCCACCGCGTCTACGAGGATGCCGACACCCTGGCCTTCATGGACGTGATGCCCCAGGGCGAGGGCCATACCCTGGTGATCCCGAAGGCGCCCGCCCGCGGCCTGCTCGATGCCGACCCGGCCTCCCTGGCGGCCCTGATCGTGAGCGTCCAGAAGGTTGCCCGGGCCGTGAAGACGGCGTTTCAGGCCGAGGGCCTGACCCTGTTCCAGTTCAACGAGCCGGCGGGCGGGCAGACCGTGTTCCACCTGCACGTCCACATCATCCCCCGGCGCGAGGGCGTGCCGCTGAAGCGCCACGAGGGCGGGATGGCCGACAACGCCGTGCTGGCCGACCACGCGGCGCGGATCCGGGCGGCGCTCGAAGCGCAGTAACGCGGGGGCGCGGCTTCATCGGGACTCCGCGCCCCGAGACCCCACCCAAGGGCTTGGCCGTCGGGAATCCGATTCGGGACGCTCAGGCCGCGCTCGGCTGGGCCATGCCGCCCAGGAGCCGGCGCAAGGCGGCGTTCTCGGCCTCCAACTCGGCGATGCGCTGCCGTAGGGCGGCTTCGGCCGCGGCTGGATCGGGTCTCGCCGGGGCGGCGCCGGCGGAGTCCGTGAAGGTGACGCCGATGCCGTCCTCCCGGCGCCAGCACAGGGTCGACCGGTAGGTCCGGTCCTTCTGTGGGATGTAGAGGTCGAACACCTGCGGCAGGGTCGTGGCGTCGCTCAGGACCAGGCGGGCGCCCGAGACCGAGAGGTCGCGCACCAGGCAGTCGAAGCTCGACGAGCCGTTGTTGAAGACGATGCGGCCCTTGAGGAACACCCTCTGGCGCGTCTCTTTGCGATGATCCGTCATGCGGATCAGTTTGCCCGCCAGCTCTTAAGAATTCCTGGCGCCAATACGGTGATCGTCCCTATTCACAAGGATCAGGCGATGAAACGCCGGTCCATCGTCTGGAACAGGTAGAAGCCGTTGAAGCGCACCGCGGTGTCGGCGGCCCGGTCGTCGAAATCCAGGGGCTGCCGGCTGTCGCCGTCGAGCTTGCCCCCGAAGGTCCAGCGGCCGGCGCCGATGAAGGGCGGGACGGTGCTGGCCTCCGGCACCGCGCAGCAGAGGCCTTCGACGGCCTTGAGCTGGAACAGGTTGTAGCTTCGCATCGGAGTCCCTCCGCTTGGCCGCCCCGACCGTCGAACCCGTCCAATACCAGATCTGGTACCGGGCAGATTCGCCTTGACCGTGCTCATAATGGCACAATCGGTCGAGTTTGTGACGGTCAAGTTTCAGGGACGTTTCGGGTCAGCTCCTCGATCCAGATCCGCGCCGAGCCGTCCGACGGCGCGCGCCAGTCGCCGCGGGGCGACAGCGAGCCCCCGGCCGAGACCTTCGGGCCGTTGGGCAGGGCCGAGCGCTTGAACTGGCTGAAGCCGAAGAACCGGTTGAGGAACACCCCGAGCCAGCGCCGGATCTCGGGGAGGTCGTAGGCGACCCGCTTGGTCTCGGGGAAATCCGGCGCCCAGTGGCCGCGGGTTTTGTCGCCCCATGCATGCAGCGCCAGGAAGGCGATCTTGGAGGGCCGGAACCCGTAGCGCAGCGTGTAGAACAGGTTGAAATCCTGCAGCGCGTAGGGGCCGATCGTGGCCTCGGTGCTCTGCGGGCTGTCGTCCTGGTCCACCGGCACCAGCTCGGGGGAGATCTCGGTGTCGAGAATCGCCTGCAGCGTGTGGCTCGCCTCGGGCCCGACCTCGCGGTTGCTGATCACCCAGCGGATCAGGTGCTGGATCAGGGTCTTGGGCACGCCGGTATTGACCGCGTAGTGGCTCATCTGGTCGCCGACGCCGTAGGTGCACCAGCCAAGCGCCAGCTCCGAGAGGTCGCCGGTGCCGATCACCAGGCCGCCCGCCTGGTTGGCCAGGCGGAACAGGTAATCGGTGCGCAGGCCCGCCTGCACGTTCTCGAAGGTCACGTCGTAGACCGCCTCGCCCCGCGCGAACGGGTGGCCCATATCGGCGAGCATCTGCTTGGCCGCCGGGCGGATGTCGATCTCGGCGGCTTTGCAGCCGAGCGCCTTCATCAAGGCGTGGGCGTTGGTCTTGGTGGCGTTCGAGGTGGCGAAGCCCGGCAGCGTGTAGGCCAGGATGTCCGAGCGCGGATAGCCCAGGCGGTCGAACGCCTTGGCGATCACGATCAGCGCGTGGGTCGAATCGAGGCCGCCGGAGACGCCGATCACCGCCTTGCGGGTGCCCGTCGCCTCCAGCCGCTGGGCGAGGCCGGCCACCTGGATGTTGTAGGCCTCGTAGCAATCCTGGGCGAGGCGGGACGGGTCGGCCGGCACGAACGGGAAGCGCTCGATCCGCCGGATCAGCCCGAGATCCTGTTCGGGCGGGTCGAGCCGGAAGGGGACGCGGCGATAGGGGAGGGGGGCGCTGCCGGTGCTGTCGTCGAAGCTGCCGGCCTGGAGCCGGTCCTGCGCGATCAGGTCGAGGTCGATATCGGCCAGCGTCGCCAGCGGGCCGGTGGGGAAGCGCTGGCCCTCGGCCAGCCGCACGCCCAGCTCGTCGATGCTGGTCTGCCCGTCCCAGGACAGGTCGGTGGTCGATTCACCCTGGCCGGCGGCGGCGTAGACGTAGGCGCAGGCGCCCCGCATCGCGGCCGCGCGGGAGAGCAGCGCCCGCGACTCGGCCCGGCCGACCGTGATCGGGCTGCCCGAGAGGTTGGCGAGCACCGTGGCGCCGGCGAGCGCCGCCCGCATGCCGGGCGATTCCGGAACCCAGAGGTCCTCGCAGATCTCGACCCCGACCACGAAGCCGGGTAGGTCCTCGGCGGGAAACAGCAGGTCGGTGCCGAACGGCGCCTCGTGGTCCGCGACCCGGATCGTCTCGCCCAGGATCCCGGCTCCGGAGGCGAAATGGCGCTTCTCGTAGAATTCCCGGTAATTCGGCAGGAAGGTCTTGGGGACCACGCCGAGCAGCCGCCCGCCCTGGATCGCCAGGGCGCAATTGTAGACCCGGTGGCGCCAGCGCAGGGGCGCCCCGACCAGCAGCAGCGGCCGCAAGGTCGCCGATTCGGCGATCACCCGGGCGGCGGCGGCCTCGACCGCGTCGAGCAGGGTCTGCTGGAGCAGCAGGTCCTCGATCGCGTAGGCCGAGAGCCCGAGCTCGGTGAAGACCGCCAGCGCCGCCCCGGCCTCGTGGCAGGTCCGGGCGAGGTCGAGCACCGTGTCGGCGTTGCGGGGGGGATCGCCCGGATGGCTGCGCCCGGTGCAGGCCGCCACCCGGGCGAAGCCGTGACGGTACAGGGACCGGAAGCGCGCCTTGAGGTCGGCGGAAGGCTCGGAATTGGGCTGGGTCACGGGCGCCTGTCCGGGTGAGGGGTGGCTGCCGGTATCATATGGTGCGCCGCGGGGCTCCGGCGACGCGTACCCGTCCACCGTCATTGCGGGCGCAGCGAAGCAACCCGGGGATCCGCCACCTGCGGGACACGCGCGCTGCCCTGGCTCGCTTCGCTCTGCTCGCAATGACGGTGTTGGATTGGCCCCCGCTCACCCCGGGGAACAGGCCGAAAATCCCAACGTGGTTGCCGGTCCGAGGGGGCGCGACAAGCCTCCGTTAACGACAATTGGCCTAACTCGGGGCAGCCCGCCGACCACCGGCGGATCCCTGTTTCGAGTATCGTTCGAGAACCCATGCGCGCATCGGGACGGCCTCCGTACTCTCATCGTGATCCTGCCCGCCCGGTCCGCGGCGGCGACCGTTCGGGCCTGTCCCTCGGCGCCCTCGCGCACCGGCTGATGGCCTTGCGGGCGAGTCTCACCCGTCGCCTGTCCGGCTCCCCGGCCGGGCTGCCCGCCCGTCCGGCCTACGGCGTTCCCGGCCGCCGGGCGGAGCCGAGCTGGCTGACCGCGCCGGCCGCCATGGTCGGACGCGAGGGCTTCGAGCGCGGGCCGCGCGCCAGCGCCTCGGCGCCGCCCGAGCATGTCTGGCCGGACCAGGTGTTCGACGACCGGGCGAGCCTCGACGCCCTCGACGAGCCGCGCTTCGAGAGCCGGATCGACCGCAGCGCCTCGACCCCCGGCGTGCTGGTGCGCCAGCCCCGCCGGCCCGCCGCGATCGCCCCGGAGGGCGCGCTTCCCGCGGCCCCGGTCCAGGCCGCTGCCCCGGCGGCGCGCTGGACCCGCACCCCCGATTCGGTCCTGCAGGAGCGCCGCCAGCGCGCCCTGGAAGCCGAGCGCGTCGCCCTGGAGCGCGCCCGCGCCGAGGCGCAGGCGGCCGCGCTCGCCGTCGAGACCGAGCGGGCCGCCCGCGAGCAGGAGGCCCGGGAGCGGGCCGAGCGCGAGCAGGCCGGGCAGGCGCGGCTCGAGGCCATCGCCGCCATGCCGGCGGTCGCGATGCCCGAGGCCGTGCCGACCGAGATCGCGGAGGACGGGGAGGCGGTGCCGCTGTGGCGCCAGCCCTTCGTGGCGCCCCCCGGCGTCCGCTACTTCCGCACCCCGGACCGCCGCCCGGTGCGGCCGAGCGTCGAGCTGGCCAACTCCACGGCGGCGATCGCCCCGGTTGCGGTCGCGGAGGCGGTCCTTGCTGAGGCCCCGGTCCAGGCTTCGGCCGAGGCCCCCGCCCGCGATTGGTCCGACCTGCCGGATTGGTCCGAGGCCCAGCCCTGGTTCGACGGCAGCGACTGGAACGTAGGCGACTGGTCGTCCGTGGAGGCCTGGGCCGCGCTGGCGTCCCAGCCCGCCCATGCCGGCCTCGAGGCGGCGCTCGCCGCCGCACCGGTGATCGAGGCGGCCGACGCCGTCGCCGACCTGCCGTCGGTCGAGCCCTTCATCCCGCCGATGCAGGACGCCGCGAACCCGCAGCCGCCGCGGCCGGTCTACGTTCTCGACAGGCTCGTGCGGTTCGACCAGCCGCCGCGACCCGCCGACGGGCAGGATAACGGCCAGACCGACGGCCAGCCTTCGGACCTTCAGGCCGACGCGAGTGCCGCGATCCGCGACGCCTTCCTGCCGGCCAAGCCCGCCCTGGCGCTGGTCTTCGGCCCCGGCAGCGCCGCGACCGAGCCGCCGGCTGCCGCGACGCCGTCGGCCGCCGCGCCCCGCCGCGCTCCCGCACTCTGCGCCATGGCCGCCCGGGCGGCGATCCGCGCCGCCGGCCAGCCGAGCCTGCCCACGCCGGCGGTCCCGGCCGCGCCGGAGCCCGAGCCTGCGCTTCAGCCGGAGACGGCTGCCCCGATGGGAGCCGACGTTGCTCGGTCCGCCTCTGAGGCCGACCGGGTGGTGATCCCGATGACTCCGCGCACGGTCCTGCTGCGCGGCAAGCTGGCGCCGCAGCCCGAGCCCGCCCCGGCGGAGCCCGAGCCCGTGCAGGACGAGCCGGCTTTCGAGGAACCCGTCCTCGCGGCGGCCCCCGCGCCGGAGCCGGTCGAGGCGCCCGCCGCCCAGCCGGTCGAGGCTCCGCCCGCCCCGGCCCTGCCGATGGTCGCCCCCCGGGCGCACCTGATCCCGGCCGGCCGCCATCTGGAGATCGCCAGCGTCGAGAACGCCGATTACGAGCTGCCCTCGCTCAGCCTGCTCGCCCTGCCGGACGAGAGCGGCGCCGAGGAAGTTGACGCCGACGTGCTGGAGCAGAACGCCCTCAACCTCCAGCAGACGGTGCAGGATTTCGGCGTGCGCGGCGACATCCTGGCGGTGCGCCCCGGCCCGGTCGTGACCCTCTACGAGCTCGAGCCGGCGCCCGGCACCAAGTCCAGCCGCGTGATCGGACTGTCGGACGACATCGCCCGGTCGATGTCGGCGGTCTCGGCCCGCGTGGCGGTCGTCCCCGGCCGCAACGTCATCGGCATCGAATTGCCGAACGAGACCCGCGAGACGGTCTATCTCCGCGAGCTGCTGTCGGCGCCTGACTTCTACGAGAGCAAGCACAAGCTCGCCTTGTGCCTCGGCAAGAACATTGGCGGCGAGCCGATCATCGCGGACCTCGCCCGGATGCCGCACCTGCTGGTCGCCGGCACCACCGGCTCGGGCAAGTCGGTGGCGATCAACACCATGATCCTGTCGCTGCTCTATCGGCTGAAGCCGGAAGAGTGC
>NZ_AKFK01000079.1:0-194590 GCF_000272495.1 Methylobacterium sp. GXF4
CCGCCACATCGGCGGGCCGCCGTGCTGGTGCCGGTGGTGTTCCGGGCCGGCGGTCCGCAACTCGTGCTGACCCAGCGTGCGGCCAATCTGCGCGACCATTCCGGGCAGGTCGCGCTGCCCGGCGGCAAGATCGACCCCGCCGATCCCGGACCGGCGGATGCGGCCCTGCGGGAAGCCCACGAGGAGATCGGGCTCGCGCCCGAAAGCGTGCGCCTGCTCGGCTATCTCGACCCCTACCTGTCCGGCACCGGGTTCCTAGTGACACCGGTGATCGGCATCGTGCCCGACGACGCCGCCTTCACGCCAAACCCGTCCGAGGTGGCGGACGTGTTCGAGGTGCCGCTGCCGGTTCTGATGGATCGGGAGCGCTACATCCTGGAGGCGCGGGTCTGGCAGGGACGCACCCGCCGGTACTATGCCCTGACCTTCGAAGACCGCCTCATCTGGGGGGTCACGGCCGGGATCCTGAACAACCTCCGGGAGCGCCTCTACCCGGAAACCAGCACGCACCCCGCGGGATAAGGTCACCGACAATCATGCTGCGCCGCCTCATCGAAGAGTTCGGCCTCTTCCTCATCCCCTTCGCGGTGTTCACGATCTACCTGGTGCTGGTCGGCCGCAATCCGCTCCGCCGGGTGCATTGGGATCCGCACCTCCTCCGCCTCGTGCTCACCGGCCTCGCCATCGTGATCGGCACGCTGGTCTACGAGGGCGTGTTCTCCGAACGCCGGGCCGGCGGGTACGTGCCGCCCCACATGGAGAACGGCCGCCTCGTACCGGGCGGCTTCAAGTGACGCACGCGCTCGATCACGGCGGGCTGGCGGCCCTCCTGGACCAGCCGGGCGTGCGCCGGGCGCTGGCCGCCCTGGACGCAAAGGGCGCCGAGACCCGCCTGGTCGGCGGCTGCGTGCGCGACGCGCTGCTCGGCAATCCATCCGCCGATATCGACCTCGCGACCACGCTGCTGCCGGATGCGGTGATGGATGCCGCCCGCAGGGTACCGGGCCTCAAGGCGGTGCCGACCGGGATCGAGCACGGCACCGTGACGCTGGTCACCGGGGACGGACCGATCGAGGTCACCACCCTGCGCGAGGATGTCGAGACCGATGGCCGTCACGCCGTGGTGCGGTTCGGCGGCGATTTCGCCCGGGATGCCGAGCGGCGCGACTTCACCGTCAACGCGCTCTCCCTCGGGGCCGACGGGCGCCTGCACGACACGGTCGGCGGGCTGCCCGACCTAGCGGCCGGTCGGGTCCGCTTCATCGGCGATCCCGCAACCCGCATCCGCGAGGATGCCTTGCGGATCCTGCGCTTCTTTCGCTTCCATGCCCGCTTCGGCGCCGGCCCACCGGATGCGGCGGCGCTCGCCGCCTGTATCGCCGCGCGCGACGCCCTGGACCGGCTATCCCGCGAGCGGGTCCGGGCCGAGTTCCTGAAACTCCTGACCGCCCCCGGCGGGGTGCCGATGGTCGGAACGCTGAGCGCCACGGGGCTGCTCCAGCGGATCACGGGCGGCGTCGCCGAACGCGGGCGCCTGGAACGAGCCAGCGCCGCCGCACTCTCGCCGGTTATGCGTCTCGCCGCCCTGTCGGTCGAAAGCCGGCAGGACGCGGATCGGCTGCGGGAGCGCTTGCGTCTGTCGAAGCAGGAATACGCGCTGCTCACCGGCTATGCGGATGCGCTGGCGGACCTTCACGGCCGCGCCGGAATCGACGCACCGGCCGCGCGCGCGCTGGCCGCGGAACACGGGCTGCCGTTACTCAGAGAGACGCTAGCCATCCTGTCCGGCGAGCCCCGGCCGATCCTGACGGAGGACGCCGAGCGGGCGCTGCAGGCTCTGAGCGGGGAGGGCGGTGCGCCGAGCTTCCCGCTGGCGGGGGCGGATCTCGTGGCGGCCGGACTGCCGGCCGGCCCCGCCATCGGCCGCGGATTGGCCGCAGCCAGGTCGTTGTGGTTGGAACTCGGTTGCCCGATGGACGCCGAGACGCGGGCGTCGCTGCTGGAGCGGGCGCTCGCGAGCGCCCGCGCATGACCGATCAGAGCTTGAGCAGCGCCTTGGTCTCCTGAAGCTGGACGATCTGGCCGTTCAGCTCCTCGCGCTTCTGCAGGTCTTCGGTGGCGTCGCGCTGCAGCTCGGCCGCCTCGATGTCGCGGTCGAGGGATTCGTGCGTCAGCTCTTCGATCGGCGCGGCGCGCTCGGCCAGCACCGTCACGGCGGTCGGACCGATATCGGCGAAGCCGCCGCGGACGTAGATCCGCTTGCCGCTGCCTTGGCTCTCGGTGATCACGATGACCCCGACCCGCAGGGAGGTCAGGACCGGGGCGTGGCCCGGCATAACGGTCATCTCGCCCTCGGTGCCGGGCAGCTGAACGGCCGTCACCTCGCCGGAATACAGCGTCCGCTCGGGGCCGACGAAATCGAAGTGGAAGGTGGCCATCTCAGGACGATCCCGGAACCGCAATACGCTCTCCGCCCCATCGCGGGGCGGAGCTGGAGGTGGGGCGGTACGGACGGCGCCGACGAAGCTCGCCGATGCCGCCACCCCACCCCGACCCCTCCCCGCGACCGGGGAGGGGATGCCGGCCTTAGGCGGCCTTCAGCTTCTTGGCCTTCTCCTGGGCCTGCTCGATCGTGCCGACCATGTAGAAGGCGGCCTCCGGCAGGTCGTCGTAATCGCCGTTCACCAGGCCCTTGAAGCCCTTGATGGTGTCTTCCAGCGGCACCTGCACGCCCGGCGAGCCGGTGAACACCTCGGCGACCGAGAAGGGCTGCGAGAAGAAGCGCTCGATCTTGCGGGCGCGGGCGACGGTGAGCTTATCCTCCTCGGACAGCTCGTCCATGCCCAGGATCGCGATGATGTCCTGGAGGGCCTTGTAGCGCTGCAGCGTCTGCTGGACGCGGCGGGCGACGTCGTAATGCTCCTCGCCGAGGATCGCCGGCGACAGCATGCGCGAGGTCGAGTCCAGCGGATCCACCGCCGGGTAGATGCCCTTTTCGGCGATCGAGCGGGACAGCACGGTCGTGGCGTCGAGGTGGGCGAAGGAGGCGGCGGGCGCCGGGTCGGTCAGATCGTCGGCCGGCACGTAGATGGCCTGCACCGAGGTAATCGAGCCCTTGGTGGTGGTGGTGATGCGCTCCTGCAGGGCGCCCATGTCGGTGGCCAGCGTCGGCTGGTAGCCCACCGCCGAGGGGATGCGGCCGAGTAGCGCCGACACCTCGGACCCCGCCTGGGTGAAGCGGAAGATGTTGTCCACGAAGAACAGCACGTCCTGGCCCTCGTCGCGGAACTGCTCCGCGATGGTCAGGCCGGTCAGCGCGACGCGCGAGCGGGCGCCCGGCGACTCGTTCATCTGGCCGTAGACCAGGGCGCACTTGGAGCCCTCGGCCGAGCCGTTATTCTCCTTCGGGTCCAGGTTCACCTTGGACTCGATCATCTCGTGGTAGAGATCGTTGCCCTCACGGGTCCGCTCGCCGACGCCGGCGAAGACGGAGTAGCCGGAGTGCACCTTCGCGATGTTGTTGATCAGCTCCATGATCAGCACGGTCTTGCCGACGCCGGCGCCGCCGAACAGGCCGATCTTGCCGCCCTTGGCGTAGGGGGCGAGCAGGTCGACGACCTTGATGCCCGTGACCAGGATCTGCGCCTCGGTGGACTGGTCGGCGTAGGAGGGGGCCGGCTGGTGGATGGCGCGGTAGGTCTCGCACACGACCGGGCCGGCCTCGTCGATCGGCTCGCCGATCACGTTCATGATGCGGCCCAGCGTGTTCATGCCCACCGGGACCTTGATCGGCTCGCCGGTATCGGTGCACTCCTGGCCGCGGGTCAGGCCCTCGGACGTGTCCATGGCAATGCAGCGGACGGTGCTCTCGCCGAGCTGCTGGGCGACCTCGAGGACGAGGCGGGCGCCGTTGTTCTTGGTCTCCAGGGCGTTCAGGATCTCGGGCAGGTGCCCGTCGAACTGCACGTCGACCACGGGGCCGATGACCTGGGTGATCTTGCCGACCTTGTTGGAGCCGGCGCCGGGGATTGCGGTGTTCGCCATCGTAAACCTACCCTTCAAGCTGTGCGTTCAGGTCGCGGAGCCTCAGAGAGCTTCCGCGCCCGAGATGATCTCGATGAGTTCTTTGGTGATCATGGCCTGACGCGTGCGGTTGTAGATCAGCGTCTGCTTCTTGATCATCTCACCCGCATTGCGGGTGGCCGAGTCCATGGCGCTCATCCGCGCACCCTGCTCGGACGCGGCGTTCTCCAGGAGCGCCCGATAGACCTGCACGGTGAGGTTCTTCGGCAGCAGCGTCTCCAGGATCGCCTCCTCGGAGGGCTCGAATTCCAGAGCGGCGTTGCCGTTGGCGCTCTTGACCGCCGTGTCGGCCGCCGGCAGCTCCGCCGGGATCAGGCGCTGCGCGGTGGGGATCTGCGAGATCACCGAGCGGAACTCGGAATAGAACAGGGTCGCGACGTCGAACTCGCCGGCCTCGAAGCGCGTCAGGATCTTGTTGGCGATCTCGGCGGCGAACTCGTAATCGACCGGGCGATTGCCGCGGATATCCATGCTCTCGACGATCTGGTCGCGGTAGAGGCGACGCAGCTGATCGTTGCCCTTCTTGCCGACCGTCATGATCTTGACGGTCTTGCCCTCGGCGGTGAGCTTCTGGATGTATTCCCGGACCGCCAGGCGGACGATCGAGGAGTTGAACGCGCCGCACAGGCCGCGATCGCCGGTGCAGACGACTAGGAGATGGGTCTGCTCGGAACCGGTGCCCGAGAGGAGCTTCGGGGCGCCGACGCCGCCGACCAGATTGCCGGCGAGGTTGCCGAGCACCTGAGCCATCTTCTCCGCGAAGGGACGGCCGGCCTCGGCGGCCATCTGCGCACGGCGCAGCTTGGCGGCGGCGACCATCTGCATGGCCTTGGTGATCTTCTGCGTCGCCTTCACCGAGGTGATGCGGTTGCGCAGGTCCTTCAAACTCGCCATCGGGCCGCGTCCAGATCCGTTCCAGGGCCTCTCCTCCCCCGTGCGGGGAGGAGCCGAAGGTGGGAATTGTGCCGGGTCCGGCGGCCGATGGTGCCATCAGCACCGGTGCCGCCCCCAACCCTCCCCACCGGAGGCGGGGAGGTCACACGGGTCTTTGCGCGATCAGGCGCCGATCGATTTGGCCACGCCCTCGACCACGCTCTTCAGCTTGCCGGCGCTCTCGTCCGACAGGTCCTTCGAGGTGGCGATGGCGCTGAGCAGGTCCTGGTGCTTCGTGCGCAGCGTGCTGAGCAGGCTGTCCTCGAAGGCGCGGATCTTGCTGACCGGGAGCTTGTCCAGGTAGCCGTTCACGCCGGCGTAGATCACGGCGACCTGCTCTTCCATCTTCAGCGGCGAGAATTGCGGCTGCTTCAGGAGCTCGGTGAGCCGCGAGCCGCGGTTGAGGAGCTGCTGGGTCGAGGCGTCGAGATCCGAGCCGAACTGCGCGAAGGCCGCCATCTCGCGGTACTGCGCCAGCTCGCCCTTGATCTTGCCGGCGACCTTTTTCATCGCCTTGGTCTGGGCGGAGGAGCCCACCCGCGACACCGAGAGGCCGACATTCACCGCCGGGCGGATGCCCTGGTAGAACAGGTCGGTCTCGAGGAAGATCTGGCCGTCGGTGATCGAGATCACGTTGGTCGGGATGTAGGCCGAAACGTCGTTGGCCTGGGTCTCGATGACCGGCAGGGCGGTCAGCGAGCCGTTGCCGGCGGCGTCGCCCATCTTGGCGGCGCGCTCGAGCAGGCGGCTGTGGAGGTAGAACACGTCGCCCGGATAGGCCTCGCGGCCCGGCGGGCGGCGCAGCAGCAGGGACATCTGACGGTAGGCCACGGCCTGCTTGGACAGATCGTCGTACACGATCACGGCGTGCATGCCGTTATCGCGGAAATACTCGCCCATGGCGCAGCCGGCGAAGGGCGCGATGAACTGCATCGGCGCGGCGTCCGACGCGGTGGCCGCGATGACGATCGAGTATTCCAGGGCGCCCTGGTCCTCGAGCACCTTCACGAACTGGGCGACCGTGGAGCGCTTCTGGCCGATGGCGACGTAGATGCAGTAGAGCTTGGACTTCTCGTCCCCGCCCGCGGCATGGCCGGGCTTCTGGTTTAGGATGGTGTCGAGGGCGATGGCGGTCTTGCCGGTCTGGCGATCGCCGATGATCAGCTCGCGCTGGCCGCGGCCGACCGGGATCAGGGCATCGATCGCCTTCAGGCCCGTGGCCATCGGCTCGTGCACCGACTTGCGCGGGATGATGCCCGGCGCCTTCACGTCGACCCGGCGACGCTCGGTGGACTGGATCGGGCCCTTGCCGTCGATCGGGTTGCCGAGGCCGTCGACCACGCGGCCGAGCAGGCCCTTGCCGACCGGCACGTCCACGATGGCGCCGGTGCGCTTGACGGTCTGGCCTTCCTTGATCTCGCGGTCGGAGCCGAAGATCACGATGCCGACGTTGTCCTGCTCGAGGTTGAGCGCCATGCCGCGCACACCCGACTCGAACTCGACCATCTCACCGGCCTGGACGTTGTCGAGGCCGTAGGCGCGGGCGATGCCGTCACCGACGGACAAGACCTGCCCGACCTCGGAGACCTCGGCCTCTTCGCCGAAGTTCTTGATCTGGTCCTTCAGGATCGCGGAGATCTCGGCGGCGCGGATGTCCATACTCGGGCCTCTGTCGCTAAATCGTCAGTGCATGTTCGGATCGGATGGGGCGCGCTTACTGCGCGGTCCGCATCGCGAGGCGGATACCGTTGAGCTTGGTCTTGAGGGACGCGTCGATCATCCGCGAGCCCATCCGGACGACGAGACCGCCGATCAGGCTCGGATCGACGACCAGGTCGAGATCGACATCGGCCTTGGCGATGTCGCGCAGCGACGCCTTGATCTCCTCAATCAACGCGTCGGACGGCCGTTCGGCCACCCGCACCTCGGCGCGCACCACGCCCTTCGAGTCCTGAACCAGCGACCGGAAGGCCCTGATCATGCCCGGCAGGGCGAACAGGCGCCGATTCGAGGCCGCGAGGCGGATGAAGTTTCCGGCGAGACCACCGATCCCGGCACGGTCGAGGACGGCGCCGATGGCGGCGGTCTGCTCCACCGGGGTGAAAGCCGGGCTGCGGACGAGGCGGCGCAGGTCCGCGCTCTCCTTCAGCAGGGCATCGAATTGATTGAGGGCCTCGGCGACCGCGTCGACCTGGCGCTCGTCACGCGCGAGCTCGAAAAGGGCGGAAGCGTACCGGCCCGCCACGCCTGCGACCAGGGGACCAGCCTCGGAACCGTTCTGCGCCACCCGTCGCTCTCTTCTCTGTTGCCCGCCCGATCCGCGCGCTCCGGCCGGGAACGCGGTGCGGATCTCGTTCGGGACGTGGGATCGCGCCAGCAGCGGGAAGGGTCGAGAACCAGCCCTTGTGGCGCGGCGACCGCCTAGCATGCCAGCATGGCCGCACGCAACACGGACCGGCGCGGCTCTGCGCGATACGGCGGCGGAAGTGTGACGCAGTGGATCGTTCGAACACGACCCGCGGGCCCATTCAGATCCGATGCGCGGTCACGAGCTCCGCAACGCCGCGGATGCCGCTCGGTGTTCCGGAGCTGACTTGCCAGACCGATCGGACCTCTGGGTTCGAGGCCAGGGGCGTGCGGATCGGCCCCTCGAAGACGAGGCGATGTCCCCACATTTTCGGCGGCAAACGAAGGCCGACGAAATTCGTCGCCGACGTATGCTCGAACAGGGCCTCGATCAGCACTTCGGGGCGATCCGGATCAAACCCTTGCGAGAGCCACCACCGGGCCTTCGCTGGGCTTCCGCCCGACAGGTTCAGCAGATAGCCGGTAATCTTGGCCGGCGCGATATTGAAGCCGGACGGCCAGGAAATGTAGGGCCGCACTTAAGCCGGCCGCCGGTGCTCGCGGATCATCTCCCGACCGATCGTAACGAGGCCGGTGAAGGGAGCGTCGAACTCGATGTCGAAGGCCTCGGCCTCGCCCCAGACCGCAACGACGGTCCCGACCGTCCCCGCCGGCACGGTCTCGCCATCCTCCGTCTGCGCGTCGACCGCGAGCGTCACGGCGTCGAGGGCGTCGATCGCGAAACGGCGAGGGGGCCCGTCCGTCGTGAAGGCCGGGCGATTGGGCGCTTCGTAAGTCATGGCCGTCTCTTCCAATCGCCCGAATCTGCAACGCCGCGCGGGGTTGCACAAGTCGGGCGCCCGGCGGTCAGGAAATCTCAGCAGGCCAGCCGATCGCACCGCCGGGTGCTGGCGATCATCTTCGCCATGGCGTTGGCGCCGGGATGGCCGAGGATGCCGCTGTTGCCCAGGACATAGGAGGGTGTGGCGTAGAGGCCGAGATCGGCCGCCATACGCATCTGGCTCTTGAGGGCCTGCCGGACCTCCTCGCTGTCGGCGATCTCCTCGACCTCCGCCTGCGGGATGCCGAGCGCCGCTGCGGCCGTGAGGGCGCCGGGCCCGTCGATCCGTCCGGGTTTCCCCAGGAGCGTGCGATAGAAGGTCCAGGCGGCGGCCGAGCCGAGCTTGCGCTGGACCGCCAGCATCACCTTGGCGGCCTGGGCGGATTGCGGGGACAGGATCGGATTGTTGACGAGGCCGACGCGCAGGTCCGGATCGGATTCGTGCAGGGCCACGACGTCGGCGGCGGCCTTGCGGCAGTACGGGCAGTTGAAGTCGAAGAACTCGTACAGGGTGGTCTGGGCCTCGCGCGGGCCGGCATAGGTGACGCCGCGCAGCGCCGGGATCTGGCCGGTGATCTCCCCCGGCAGGATCGAGTTCGCGACGGGCCTGCCGTCATCGCCCGTCACCGCAACGCGCTGGCCGTAGGATTGGGCGGCGGCCCGTCCGAGTCCGACGCCGATGGAGGCACCGGCAGCGGCAGCAATGAGGTTACGACGGGTCAGCACCATGTACATCGTCCGGGACGGGAGGGGTTTCGGGCCGAGGCGGGGCCGCAACGCGGATGCGCGCCGCCGTGATGGCGCAGGTCCGTGAACGCCGCCCTACCGGATGCCGGCCGGACGGTCGCCCACCGCCCAGGCCAGGGCCTGTTCCAGGCGGTCGTTGCCCCAGAACAGCTCGCCGTCATCGGCGAGAAAGGTCGGGGCGCCGTAGATGCCGCGCGAACGGGCTTCCTCGACGGCGACCCGAAGCCGGGTCTTGTTGGCCTCGCCGGCGGCGGCGCGCACGGTCTGGGTGCCGTCGAGCCCGAGCGAATCGAGGATCTCGACAACGGCGGCCGGCTCAGCGATCGAACGCCCCTCGGCGAAACTCGCGGTGAAGACCGCCTTCGAGAACGGCACCAGCCAGTCCTGATCGTGACCGTAGATCGCCGCCCGCACCGCGCTCAGGCTGTTCTGCGGGAATTGCGCCGGCCGGGTGAGCGGCGGCAGGCCGAGGCGGGCGGCCTCGCGCTCCACGTCGCGCCACATATTCTTGCCCTTGGCCGGGTAGAGATTGAACGGCGAGGTCGTCCAGCCCTGCGAGGCGAAGAGCGGGCCGACCAGGAACGGCCGCCAGCGCACGGCGACGCCTGCCGCCTCCGCGGCCGCCTCGATCCGCATCGCCGCCAGATAGGAATACGAGGAGGCGAATTCGTACCAGAACTCCAGGGTGGGCTGGCGCGCCATGGACTTCGCTTCTCCGATGCTTGTCGTGCTGCGGGGATCAGGCAATGCCCACGCCGCGCCGTGCCTCACACGGCCGCAAGGCCGTCATGAGGCGAAACGCTGTCGATCGTCCGGCAACAGGCTACGCGCGAGGCGGCACGCCGGTTGCAGGCCGATGACACCCGCGATAAGCCGCCGACACCCTGCACCAGTTCCGGAACCAGCATGTCCGATCCCGCGAAGAGCCCCGTGAAGAAGGTCGTGCTGGCCTATTCCGGCGGCCTCGACACATCGATCATCCTGAAGTGGCTGCAGACCACCTACGGCTGCGAGGTCGTCACCTTCACGGCCGATCTCGGCCAGGGCGAGGAGCTGGAGCCGGCCCGCCGCAAGGCGGAGCTGCTCGGCATCAAGCCCGAGAACATCTACATCGAGGACCTGCGCGAGGAATTCGTGCGGGACTACGTGTTCCCGATGTTCCGGGCCAACGCCGTTTACGAGGGCGTGTACCTGCTCGGCACCTCGATCGCGCGGCCGCTGATCGCCAAGAAGCAGATCGAGATCGCCGAGCGCGTCGGGGCCGACGCGGTCTGCCACGGCGCCACCGGCAAGGGCAACGACCAGGTCCGGTTCGAGCTCGGCTACTACGCGCTCAAGCCCGACGTCACGGTGATCGCCCCCTGGCGGGAATGGGACCTGCGCTCCCGCGAGCAGCTGATCGCCTTCGCCGAGCAGCACCAGATCCCGATCGCCAAGGACAAGCGCGGCGAAAGCCCGTTCTCGGTGGACGCCAACCTGCTGCACGCCTCCTCGGAGGGCAAGGTGCTCGAGGATCCGGCCGTCGAGGTGCCCGACTACGTGTTCTCGCGGACGATCTCGCCGGAGCAGGCGCCGGACACGCCGACCATCATCACCATCGGCTTCGAGAAGGGCGACGCGGTCTCGATCGACGGCGAAAAGCTCTCGCCCGCCAGCCTGCTGGCCAAGCTCAACCAGCTCGGCCACGACAACGGCATCGGCCGGCTCGACCTCGTCGAGAACCGCTTCGTCGGCATGAAGAGCCGCGGCATGTACGAGACCCCGGGCGGCACGATCCTGCTGCCCGCCCACCGGGCGATCGAGTCGATCACGCTGGACCGCGGCGCGGCCCACCTCAAGGACCAGCTGATGCCGCAATACGCGGAGCTGATCTATAACGGCTTCTGGTTCTCGCCCGAGCGCGAGATGATCCAGGCGCTGATCGACAAGAGCCAGGAGAAGGTCACCGGCACGGTGCGGCTGAAGCTCTACAAGGGCGGCGTCCACGTGATTGGCCGCGAGAGCCCGCACTCGCTCTACGACCAGGACCTGGTGACCTTCGAGGAAGGCGCCGTGGCGTACGATCACCGCGACGCCGCGGGCTTCATCAAGCTGAACGCGCTCCGGCTGCGCACCCTGGCGCAGCGCAAGAAGCGGGACGCCTGAGCGTCCCCCGGGGGCCCGCGCTCAGGCGGGCTCCCACACCGAGGCGGCGTTCCGGCGGAAGGTGCCGGGCCCGAGATCGGCGTAGCGCAGGAAGATCTGGAAGGCCGGCTGCATCTCGCGGTGAAGCCGGACCAGGTTCTCCGGTTCGGTGCCGCCGCCGAGATGCCGGCCCATGTCGAGCGTGTAGGCCTCCGCTCCGCCGTAGGGCCGCTCCGGGTCGATCCGCGGCACGCCGTGATCGTCGTCCCACATGTGGTTGAGCCGCGGGATCAACGCGAGATGCTCCTCCGTCACCGCGAAGGTGATGTGCTCCGGGGTCTCGCCCGTGGCTAAATCCCGGAACACGTCGGTGATCGCCGCGCAATCCAGCTTCGCCAACGGGTTGTGGTACTGGTAGCGGCCGGGCTTCAGCCGGGCATTCTGCGAGAACACGGCGAGCCCATCCTCCAGCGCCCGGTGCTCCTCCTCGGCGCCGTCATCGTCCCCCGTCACGTTGGCGATGTCGCCGTCCCGGTCCCGGCTGCCGTAGGGCGCCTCCGGGTGGATCATCGGCGCGCCGGGCTCGGCGCCGTTCCAGGCGACCACCATCCGGCGGATCAGGGCGATGCGCTCGAGGGTGAGGTCGTAGACGGCGTCGGTCATTGTCATTCGGTCCCGGATATCGCGGCTCTGGCGCCCCTCTTACAGAGGTGATTCGGTGCCTGCTACCGCCGTGGTCAGCCCTTGCATCCGCGCGCCGTCCGATCACGCTGCATCGGGTTCGGATGTCGCGATTCGGGGACGCTCATGATCGATCCGATCGTATGACGGCGCAGCCTAATCGCCCCGAACGGGGCAGCGGGACGGCGCATGCCCCCACCATGCGGCTCCTCGACCGATACCTTCCGGCCTATCAATTCCGCGAGACGCATGCCTGCCTGATCGCGGCCGAGCCTGCCGCGATCCTCGACAGCGTCGTCGCCTATCGCCCGGATTCGGATCGGTTCTTCCGGACGGTGATCGGCCTGCGCGAGATTCCGATGCGCCTCCTCGGCAGGCCGGACGGGCCGCGCGCCCCGTTCGGCTTCCACGATTTCACCCTGCTCGACCGGAGCGCGGACGAGATCGTTTACGGGCTGGTCGGACGATTCTGGCGTCCGGATTACGGGCTGGAGCCGGTGGCGGACGGCCCAGCGTTCCAGGCATTCGCGGTGGGAGACGTCGCCAGGCTCGCGCTGGCCTTTGCCACCCGGCGTCACCCGGACGGCCGAACCGAATTGGTCACCGAGACGCGGATCGACTGTCCCAGCCGCGCCGCGCGCCTGAAATTCACGCTCTACTGGCTCGTGATCCGCCCCGTGAGCGGGCTCGTGCGCCGGCGCATGCTCGCATCGATCCGGCGCGCCAGCGAGCAGCCCCCGGGGGAGCGATCGGGACACGTCACCGCCGCAGGCAACCCGTGAGCCCCTCGATCTGACCCATCATCGCCTGGATCTGCGCGGCCCGGCGGCGGACCCCGGGGGAGGGGCGGCCGGCGCTGCGGGTGATCGGGTTCGGCAGGACGGCGGCCAGGAGGGCGGCCTCGCCCCGGGTCAGCCGGCTCGCATCCTTGCCGAACCAGTGCCGGCTCGCCGCCTGGGCGCCGTAGATGCCGTCGCCCCATTCGGCAATGTTGAGATAGATCTCCATCATCCGCCGCTTGCCCCAGAGGGCATCGAGCGCCAGCGCGAGCGGGATCTCGAAGGCCTTGCGGATGTAGGACCGGCCCGGCCACAGGAAGACGTTCTTCACGGTCTGCATGGCGATGGTCGAGGCGCCCCGGCTCGGCGAATCCTCATCCTCCACGACCTCGCGGATCGCCCCGAAATCGACGCCGTAATCCAGGCAGAAGCGCTGATCCTCCGAGGCGATCACGGCCTGCGGCAGGACCGACGCGATCGCCGTCAGCGGCACCGGATCCCGGCTCACCGGCTGAAGCGTCAGCCACCGTCCGAGCATCAGAGTCGACGGCGGCGTCACCGCGCTATAGACGAGCGCCAGCGTGAGCGTGAAGATGAAACCGAGGGCGGGGAGCAGCAGCAGCGCTCCTACGAGCCGGCGCACACGGCGGGAGCGCCTCGGGCGAGCGCGCGGCAGGTCGCGTGGCCCGTCTCTCGAGACGGCGCGCGACGCCGCGATCCGCCTGGGTTCGGTTCGGTCGTACTTGATTTCATCTCCGCGCAAAGCGACGCCCGATTGATTTCGCCAGGCCAAGACCGGACGCAGCGCCCGATGACCTCGACTCCCTCAACGCAGGCTCAGACCGGTTCGGTCAAGACGGCCACCCCCGCCGCCGAGTTTTCCCACAGGCTGGCGCAGGTCGCCGAGACGGTCGAGACCTTCCTGGTCGAGCGGCTCGGCCCGGACATCGGCCCCGGCGAGATCGCCCGGCCGCCCCGGCTGATGGACGCGATGCGCCACGCCGTGCTGGGCGGCGGCAAGCGCCTGCGCCCGTTCCTCGCCATCGAGACCGCCCGGATGCTGGGCGGCTCCGAGGCCGCGGCACTGGCGGCCGGCGCCGGGGTCGAGCTCGTGCATTGCTACAGCCTCGTCCACGACGACCTGCCGGCGATGGACGACGACGACATGCGCCGGGGCAAGCCGACGGTGCACAAGGCCTATGACGAGGCGACCGCGATCCTGGTCGGCGACGCCCTCCAGACGCTGGCTTTCGAGATCGTGGCCGACCCGACCTGGCAGCCGGATGCGCGGATCCGCGCCGACCTGGTGCTCGGGCTGGCCCGCGCCTCAGGCCTCGGCGGCATGGTCGGCGGCCAGCTCCTCGACCTCACTGCCGAGGGGCGGTTCGGTGCGGCCAATATGGACGTTGACGACACCCTGCGGATGCAGGCCATGAAGACCGGCGCGATCCTGGCCTTCTCGGTGGAAGCCGGCGCGATCGTCGGCGGCGCCGACGCGGGACAGCGCGCGGCGCTGCTGCGCTACGGCCTGGCGCTGGGCCAGGCGTTCCAGATCGCCGACGACATCCTGGACCGGGAGGCCTCGCCCGAGGCGATGGGCAAGGCGACCGGCAAGGACAAGGATGCCGGCAAGGCTACGCTGGTCGACCGCCTCGGCCTCGACGGCGCCCGCGCCGAATGCGACCGCCTCGTCGGCGTCTGCGAGGATGCCGTCGCACCCTGGGGCGAGGGCGCGCGCACCCTTCGCGATGCCGCCCGATTCACGGTTGCCCGCAAGACCTAAGGCCATGCATCGGTGAGGGCGGTTCGCCGTCACGCATGCTCACGGCACAGGGCGACGCCGGATCTCGACAATTGAGCGGGTCGGTTTGACCGGCCCGCAAGGACGGCGCCGCGATCGTCGGGCATGCCCTCCTCTCCGTCGCTTTCGCGTATCCTGGCCGCCGGCACGGGCCTCGGCGGGCTCGGCTACATGATGGCTCACCCGGACCCTTCCGTGGAGAGCATCCTGATCGGTCTGGCGTGCGTGATCCTGTGCGCCGGCCTGTCCGCGATGCCGGCTCCGAAGAAGCCGATCCGGCGCGAAGCGGCCCCGATCCAGCCACCCCGGCAGCCGGAGCCGCAGGCGATCCAGCTCCTGCCCGGGCCGCAACCCCATCGGCTGCTCATGGCCAAGGTCATGCAGCCCGGCTCCGAGCCGCCCGCGGCGCCGAGCCAACAGGCGCGCAGCGACGACCGGCAGCCTCAGCGGACGCCGTAGATCCGCGGCGAGGGACCGGCCTTCGCCGCCGGTCAGGCGCGGTTCTTCTTGTTGTAGACGTCGAGGCAGACCGCAGCCAGGAGCACGACGCCCTTAATGACCTGCTGGTAATCGATGCCGATCCCGAGGATCGACATGCCGTTGTTCATCACGCCGATGATGAACGCCCCGATGACGACGCCCGAGACCTTGCCGATGCCGCCGGCCGCGGAGGCGCCGCCGATGAAGCAGGCCGCGATGACATCGAGCTCGAAGCCGACGCCGGCCTTCGGGGTCGCGGTGTTCAGGCGCGCGGCGAAGATCATGCCGGCGAGCCCGGCCAGGGCGCCCATATTGGCGAAGGTCAGGAAGGTCAGCCGCTCGGTCTTGATCCCCGACAGGCGCGCGGCCTTGATGTTGCCGCCCAGCGCGTAGATGCGCCGCCCGATCGTCGTCCGCGTGGTGATGAAGCGGTACAGCATCACCAGCACGAACATGACGATCAGCACGTTCGGCAGGCCGCGATACGCGCTCATCTGGTACGCGAAGGCGAGGATCACGATGGTCGTGATGCCGTTGCGGAAGATGAACGACGCCAGGCTGTCGGGCTGACTGCCATGCCGCACCTGCACCGTGCGGCGCTGCCAGTTGACCCCGAACAGGATGAGCGCGAGCAGCGCCCCGATCAGCAGGGAGGTCCAGGGGCCGGCGAAATTGGTCAGGAACCCCTTGGCGAGGAGCTGGAACACCTCCGGGAACGGCCCGATCGAGGCGCCCTGCAGCAGAGCCAGGGTCAGGCCCCGGAAGACCAGCATGCCGGCCAGGGTGACGATGAAGCTCGGAATGCCGAGATAGGCGACGAACGCGCCCTGCAGACCGCCGATGGCGGCCCCGACCGCGAGGCAGACCACCGTGGCCGAGAGGGGATCGAGCCCGACGCGGACCATCAGCAAGGCGGCGAGCGCGCCCACGAAGCCCACGATCGACCCGATCGACAGGTCGATATGCCCGGCCACGATGACCAGCAGCATGCCCAGCGCCATCACGACGACGTAGCTGTTCTGCAGGATCAGGTTGGTCAGGTTGAGCGGCTGAAACAGCACGCCGTTGGTGGTGTACTCGAAGAACAGCGTGATCAGCAGCAGGGCGATCAGCAGCCCGTAATCCCGGAACTGCGAGGTCCCGAGGAAGCCGCGTTTCGCGCCCGCATCGGCGGCGGGCTTGGCCTCGGGCAGGGACTCGGGAAGGGAATCGGTGCCGGGGATCATCGACTTGCCCGCAGAGATATCGCTCATCCGTTTCGTTCCTTCGAGCGCATGATCGCGCGCATGATCGCCTCCTGGCTCGCTTCCGAGCGCTGGAACTCGCCCACGAAACGCCCCTCGTTCATCACGTAGATGCGGTCGCACATGCCGAGCAGCTCCGGCATCTCCGACGAGATCATCAGCACGGCCCGGCCGCCATCGGCCAACTCATTGATGATCGAGTAGATTTCGTATTTAGCGCCGACATCGATGCCCCGTGTCGGCTCGTCCAGGATCAGCACCTTGGGGTGCGTGAACAGCCACTTGCTGAGCACGACCTTCTGCTGGTTGCCGCCCGAGAGGTTGACCGTCTGCTGCGCCACGCCGAAGGAGCGGATGCGCATCTTGGTCCGGTAATCGGTGGCGACCTGGCGCTCCTTGTCCTCGTCGATCACCGCGGCCGTGGACACGCCCGGCAGATTCGCCAGCGTGGTGTTCTTGGTGATGGTCTCCTCGAGCACGAGGCCGAGCTGCTTCCGGTCCTCGGTCACGTAGGCGATGCCCGCCGCGATCGCCTTGCCGATGGTCGAGACATCGACATCCCGGCCCTCGATCCGGACGCGGCCCGAAATGCCCTGGCCGTAGGAGCGGCCGAACAGGCTCATGGCGAGTTCGGTGCGGCCGGAGCCCATCAGGCCGGCGATGCCGACGATCTCGCCCTTGCGGACGGTGAGGTTGACGTTGCGCACCACCGCCCGGTCGGCGTGGACGGCGTGGTGCACCGTCCAGTCGCTCACCTCGAGCATCACGTCGCCGATCCGCGGCTCGCGGACCGGATAGCGGTTGGCCATCTCGCGGCCGACCATGCCCCGGATGATGCGATCCTCGTCGATCGACCCGTCGCGGCAATCGAGCGTCTCGACCGTGGTGCCGTCGCGCAGGACGGTGATCCGGTCAGCGACCTTCGCGATCTCGTTGAGCTTGTGCGAGATCAGGATCGACGCGATGCCCTGCTCGCGGAAGCGGATCAGCAGGCGCAGGAGCGCGTCGCTATCCTTTTCGCTGAGGCTCGCGGTCGGCTCGTCGAGGATGAGCAGCTTGACCTTCTTCGACAGCGCCTTCGCGATCTCGACGAGCTGCTGCTTGCCGACCCCGAGATGGGTCACCAGCGTATCGGGATTCTCGTCGAGGCCCACGGTCCTGAGGAGTTCGACCGCCCGGGCGAACATGCGGTCCCGGTCGATGATGCCGAACCGCGCCGGCTCGTTGCCGAGGAAGATGTTCTCGGCGATCGACAGGAACGGGACCAGCGCGAGCTCCTGGTGGATGATGACGATTCCGACGCGCTCGCTGTCGGAGATGTCCCGGAACTGGCAGAGCCGGCCCTCGTAGTGGATCTCGCCCTCGTAGGTGCCGTGGGGATAGACCCCGCTCAGCACCTTCATCAGCGTCGACTTCCCGGCGCCGTTCTCGCCGACCAGGGCGTGGATCTCGGCGGGCTGGACCGTCAGGTTGACGTCGGAGAGCGCCTTGACGCCGGGGAATGTCTTAGTAATCCCGCGCATTTCGAGGACGGGCTGCATGCGACCAATTCCGGCTCGTCGTTCATGAGGTCGGCAGCCGATGCCGGAGATACCGGCATCGGCCAGGATCGGTCGGAGCCGGCGCCCGGCCCCGGAAGGCTTACTTGAGCTGGTCGAGCGTGTAGTAGCCCGTATCCACCAGGGCCGGCTTCCAGTTGGCCTTTGTGACGATCACGGGCTTCAGCAGGTAGGCCGGAACGACCTTCTTGCCGTTGTTGTAGGTCTTGGTGTCGTTGACCTCCGGCTGCTTGCCGGACACGATGGCGTCGATCATCGCGACCGTCACCTTGGCCAGCTCGCGCGTATCCTTGAAGATCGTCGAGTATTGCTCGCCGGCGATGATCGACTTGATCGATTGCAGCTCGGCATCCTGGCCGCTGACGACCGGCATCTTCAGGCTGCCTGACCCGTAGCCGACGCCCTTGAGCGACGAGATGATGCCGATCGAGATGCCGTCGTAGGGCGACAGGACCGCGTCGAGCTTGGCGTTGCCGTAATAGGCCGAGAGCAGGTTATCCATGCGGGCCTGGGCCGTGGCCGGATCCCAGCGCAGGGTCGAGACCTTGTCCATGCCGGTCTGGCCGGACCGCACGACCAGCTTCTTCGCGTCGATGTAAGGCTGCAGCACCGACAGGGCGCCGTCGTAGAAGAAGTAGGCGTTGTTGTCGTCCGGCGAGCCGCCGAACAGCTCGATGTTGAACGGCCCCTTGCCGTCCTTCAGCCCGAGCCCGTCGACGATCGAGCTGGCCTGCTGCACGCCGACCTGGAAATTGTCGAACGTGGCGTAATAATCGACGTTGGGGGTGCCCTTGATCAGGCGGTCATAGGCGATGACCTTGACGCCGCTATCCTTGGCCTTCGACAGAACGTCGCTCAGCGTGGTCCCGTCGATCGAGGCGATCACCAGGACCTTGGCGCCCTTGGTGAGCATGTTCTCGATCTGCGCGAGCTGGTTCGGGATGTCGTCGTCGGCGTATTGCAGGTCCGGCTTGTAGCCCTTGGCCGTCAGCAGCTTCACGATGTTGTTGCCGTCGTCGATCCAGCGCTGGGACGACTTGGTCGGCATGGCGACGCCGATCAGGTCGCCGCCGGCGGCAAGCGCCTCGGGAACGGCGATACCCGCCAGCATCGAGGCGGCGAGCGCGAGCTTGAGAAAGGTCTGCCTGGTGATCATCAAGTCCCCCCGGTCGTAGCGTAGTCTTGCGCGCCTCTTCGGCGCACTTCGCATTGTGCGAATGTTTTTTTGATTTGCAGAAGTCATCGCGTGGCCGGATCGATACGTCCGGTCCGGAACGATCACCTTGCGCCGGCGCGTGGATCCCGGCTCATCCGGGGCGACCGAAAGTCGTCGGCCTCGCAGCACCCCGTTCACGCGCTCTTCAGACGCTCGGCGACGGGACGCGCGATGGCGATGCACAGGCGCGAGGGCCCTCGACCTGTGCGCGACCGAGTTCGGACCCCGGCCGTTTTGTTCAGAGATTTGTATGAGTTATAAAACCGGGCGTCAATCGGCGCCGCGCGGCGCGCACGGAAAAACCGTGGCTGTTGGTAAGCGCGACCCCGCCGGCTCGGCGCGACGCGGTCTCCGGGCGGCGCAGGCCTGAGCGGCGGGCGCGGCGATCGCCTGGGCGCGCCGCGCCGGGAAGCTCAGCCGCGGCCGACGAACGGCATCTTGGTCGCCATGACGGTGATGAACTGGACGTTGGCGGACAGGGGCAGGTTGGCCATCATCAGCACCGCGTCGCCGACATGGTCCGGGTCCATCACCGCCTCGGCCCGGATGGAGCCGTCGGCCTGGGCGACGCCCTCCTTCATCTTGCCGCCCATCGGGGTGTCGGCATTGCCGATATCGATCTGGCCGGAGGCGATGTCGTAGGCGCGCCCGTCGAGCGAGGTCGCCTTGGTCAGCCCGGTCACCGCGTGTTTCGTGGCCGTATACGCGATCGAGTTCGGCCGCGGGGCATGCGCCGAGATCGAGCCGTTGTTGATGATCCGCCCGCCCCGAGGATCCTGGTCGCGCATGATCCGGAAGGCGTGCTGAGTGCACAGGAACAGGGCGGTGAGGTTGGTGTCCACCACCTGCCGCCACGTCTCCAGCGGCAGGTCTTCCAGGGGGACAGGCGGCGCGCCGATCCCGGCATTGTTGAACAGCAGGTCCAGGCGACCGAACCGCGCCTTGGTCTGCGCGAACAGGTTGGCGATCGAATCCGGGTCGGTCACGTCCGTGGGGACCACGAGCGCGCGCCCTTCCTCGATCTGCGCCGCGACCGCGTCGAGGGGGGCCTGCCGCCGCCCCGACAGCACGACGCTCCATCCGGCCCGGGCGAGGGCCAGGGCCGAAGCCTTGCCGACCCCCGTCCCCGCTCCGGTCACGATCGCGATCCGATCAGCCCCCGACATCGCTGCCTCCCTGTTTATGGCGTTGTCCTGCCTGTACCGGACGGCCGTGGCGGCGCGAAGGGCGATCCGTTTCAGATCGGCCCGAACCGTCGCGGACCGCACCACCGCCAACACGCTATACTGCTACGGGGGAAGCGGGCCGGGAGCGGGGCGATGCGGGCGTATGGGATGGCGGACGTGACCGGGGCGGGGCAGGGGTGAGCCAACCCGAGATTCCGTTCCTCGCCGGTCTCGACCCTGCGGCGGTCGAGGCGGTGCGGGCCCGCATGGTCGCGCTGACGGTGCCCGGGGGCCGGACGCTGTTCGAGCAGGGCGAGACCGGGGATGCGCTCTACACCCTGGTCTCCGGCGCGGTCGGCGTTTCGACCCGCGACCATCACGGGGTCCAGACCCGGATCGCCCGGCTCCGCCCGCCCGCGATCTTCGGCGAGATGGCGCTGTTATCCGACGCGCCGCGGGCGGCGACCGTGACGGCTTTGCGCGAGTCCCAGTTCCTGTGCCTCACCCGCGCGGCCTTCGAGACCGTGATCGCGGAGCATCCGCACACGCTCCTGTACTTCGCGCGAATGCTCGCCGAGCGCCTGCGCACGCTCTACGAGGGGCATTCGGTCCACCACGCGCCGCGGACCTTCCTGGTGATGGCCGTGACCGACGGCCCCGATCCCGAACCGTTCGCGCAGGCCTTCGCCACCGCCCTGGACGCCATCCTGCCGGGAAAGACCGGTTGCCTGAGCCATTGGCCGGAGGCTGCCGACGAGGATGGGGTTCAGGCCTTCGAGGCCCGTCATGCGCGGACGGTGTTCGTGGCCCGGGACATCGATTGCCCCTGGTGCCGCCTGAGCCAGCGCCTCGGCGACCACGTTCTGCTCCTGGCCGAGCCCGGCGCGCCGCCGCGCCCGGACGTGACCGCCTATTTGGAGCGGGTGCGCTCCGACTGGATCCGGATGGATCTGGTGGTGCGCCAGGATCCTCGGGCGCCGTACCCGAAGGCCCTGCATCCGGCCGTCGCGGCCATGCCCGCGGCGATGCAGATCCAGCTCCGTCCCGGGCGGGCGGACGATATCGGACGGCTGGCGCGGCTCGCCAGCGGCCTCGGGCGGGGCCTGGTGCTGGGCGGAGGCGGCGCGCGGGCGCTCGCCCATCTCGGCGTTCTGCGCGCCCTGGACGAGGCCGGTTGCGCGCCGGATTTCGTCGGCGGCACCAGCATGGGCGCGGTGATCGCCGCCAGCCTCGCCATGGGCTGGAGCCTCACCGAGATCCGGGAGCAGACCGAGGCCGCCTTCGCGGGCCGCAACCCGATCAACGATTACACGCTGCCGATCCACGCCCTGACCCGCGGGGCCAAGGTCGATGCGAGCCTCGCCGAGCGCTATGGCGGCGCGCGCATCGAGGATCTGTGGCTGCCGTTCTTCTGCGTGTCGTCGAACCTGACGACCGGCCGCGCGATGATCCACCGCGCCGGCGACCTCCCGAAGGCACTGCGCGCCAGTATCGCCATCCCGGGGCTGCTGCCGCCGGTCCTGTGCGACGAGGGCGTCCTGGTCGATGGCGGCATGATGAACAACGTGCCGGCGGACGTGGCGGCCGATCTGGAGCGCGGTCCGGTCCTGGCCGTCGATGTCGGCAGCGACCGGGCGTTCCAGGACATGCCGACACGGGGCTGGCGCGGCCGGCTCCTGCGCAGGCTGATCGGATCGCCGGCGGCGATGCCGGGCCTGGCGCCGCTGCTGCTGCGGGCCGCCACCGTGTCGAGCGACGCGCAGACGATGGTGGCCGCTGCCCATGCCACGGCCCTGCTCAGGCCACCGCTCGCCGGCATCGACCTGCGGGCCTGGTCGAGCTTCCGAGAATCCGCCGAGCTCGGCTACCGGGACACGCAAGCGAATATCGCGGCTGGCCATCTGGCGCCGTGGCTCGACCCGATGCGCTGACGGATCGAGGCGCCGCCCCGGCGGCCGGGCGTGTGCCAGCGCACGGCGGCGATCCGCACGCGGTAACCGAACGGCCGGGGCAACGATCTTCCCTGTGAGACGACACGTTGAGCCCGAAGATCATGATTCCCCATTCAGCCAGACCGCGCGCGACGACCGAGACGACCGGCGCGCGAAGCCTACGCGACGCCGCGGGGTCGCCCTATGTCCCGGCGACCGGTGCCCTGCTGCACGGTGCGGCCTTCGTCCTGCTCTGTCTCTGGACGCGGACCTCCCCCGACCGGCTCAGGGACCAGCTCGATCCCGGGGCGGATTCCTGCTCGGCGCTCGGCTTCTGACCGGACGGATGCGTGGCGGCCCCGCGGGGTGAGCCCGTGGGCATGAGGGAGCGAGGCACGGGATGACGGATGTGGCGGGCGTCGCGTTTCGTCGGGTCGGCCTGCCGGGGCTGAGCCTGCACGTCGCAGAGGCCGGTCCCGAGGCGGGTCCGCCCACCATCCTGCTGCATGGCTTCCCGGAATTCTGGTACGGCTGGCGGCACCAGATCGGGCCGCTCTCCGAGGCAGGCCTGCGGCTCGTCCTGCCCGACCAGCGCGGCTACGGCCTCAGCGACAAGCCGGATGGGGTGCCCGCCTATCACCTCGACAAGCTGGCCGGCGACGTGATCGCCCTTGCCGACGCGTACGGTTTCGCGACGATCCGTCTGGTCGGCCACGATTGGGGCGGGCTCGTCGCGTGGTGGACAGCCAGCCACTATCCCGACCGGATCGCGCGGCTCGCGATCCTCAACGCGCCGCATCCGGGCGTTGTCGGGGCTTACATCCGCAGCCATCCGGGGCAGTGGCTGCGCAGCGCCTATGTCGGGCTGTTCCAGCTGCCAATCCTGCCGGAGCGGCTGCTCACGGCCGACCGATGCCGGGCTCTGCGGCACGCGCTGACCGGCACGAGCCGGCCGGGCGCCTTCGCGCCGTCCGACCTCGACCGCTACGTCGAAGCCTGGCTGCAGCCCGGCGCGATGACCGGGATGCTGAACTGGTATCGGGCGCTTGCCCGATTGCCGCGGGCGACGCCGCCCCGGGTCCGGGTGCCGACCCTGATCCTCTGGGGCAAGCAGGACACCGCCCTCCAACCCGGCCTCGCGGAGGCGAGCCTGGACCTCTGCGAGGCCGGGCGGATCGAATGGTTCGATCAGGCGACCCACTGGCTCCCCCATGAGGAGCCGGCTGCGGTGAACGCCGCGCTGCGGCACTTCCTGACCTGAGCGCCGGTTCGAGCGCGGAGGCGCGAACCCGTTCCCTCATTCTTCCGCGACCGGGAAACCGCATCCGCGCCGAGCGATCCGCAAGCGCTTGCAGTGCTCGGGTTCGATCGCGGCCACTGGATAATCTTCCCAGAAGTTGCATCACCACAGTCAAAATGATGCGCAAGGTTAGTTTCGTCGGCTCGCTACGGCCGGCATCACCGATTAATCCGGCGTTTTGTCAGATTGCGCAGGAGCATTTTTGCCTAGCCCACCGGAACATCTCGGTGCGCGAGCCATTATGATGGCACCTCTCAGACTAGACCGGAGCATTTCAAAGATGTCATTTCGTTCACTGCTGACCGCGGGCCTGTTTTTCGGCGGCCTCGTCGCCGGGACAGCGGCGGTCCAGGCCGCGCCGGCGATGCCGCAGCCGGGCCTGGCCGGCGCCGGCGCCGGCATGGTCGATACCGTGGCGATGCATCACCATCGCCACCATCGGATGCACCGGCACCATTCCACGCGCCATGAGCGTCGGATGCGCCGCATGAACACGATGCGTCACGGCAACCCGAACGCGAAGAACCCGGCCCTGCGCGGCTACCAGCAGAACCTCGGCAACACCACCGGCGGCCCACGCTACTGAGCTGGATCAACCGATCTTCGAACGACAGCCCGGCGCCCATGGCGCCGGGTTTTTTGTTGCGTGGGAGGCTTCATCCACCGGTAGTGACGGCTTCTCCCCAGGCGCGTCGCTCCGCACGGCCTGATTCGGCGGGCCCACTCTGCTAAGAGGCGCCATGGCCCGAACCGCCGTCCGCTCCGCCCCCGAAACGCCCCCCGCCGCCGCCCTGGATCCGGCCGGCGCCACGCCCATGATGGCGCAGTATATCGAGATCAAGGCGGCCAATCCCGATTGCCTCCTGTTCTACCGGATGGGAGATTTCTACGAGCTGTTCTTCGGCGACGCGGAGATCGCGTCGCGGGCGCTCGGCATCGTGCTGACCAAGCGTGGCCGCCACGGCGGCGCCGAGATCCCGATGTGCGGCGTCCCGGTGGACCGGGCGGACGATTACCTCAGCCGCCTCATCGCCATGGGCAACCGGGTGGCCGTCTGCGAGCAGACCGAGGATCCCGCCGAGGCCAAAAGGCGCGGCCCGAAATCGGTGGTGCGGCGGGAGGTGGTGCGCCTCGTCACGCCGGGCACCATCACCGAGGACCGCCTGCTCGATCCCGCCAGCGCCAACCTCCTGCTGGCGATCGGGCGGCGCAAGACCGGGGAGGGCGCGACCGCCTATGGTCTCGCCGCCATCGACATCTCCACCGGCCGCTTCTCGCTGAGCGAGGTCCCCGCCGGGGATCTCGCCGGCGCGATCGCCCGGCACGATCCCCGCGAGATCGTCCTGTCCGAGGCGATCCACGCCGATCCGGCGCTGGCGCGGATCTGGCAGGAGAGCCGGGCCGCCATCGTCCCCCTGGCGCAGGCGGAGCTGGAGCCCGCCGCGGCCGAGCGGCGGGTGCGCGAGCAATACGGCGTCTCGACGCTCGACGGCTTCGGCAGCTTCACCCGGGCCGAGATCCAGGCGGCCGGGACCGGCCTTCTCTACATCGCCCGCACGCAGCTCGCCGCCCGGGCGCCGCTCTCGGTGCCGACCCGCGAGGCGGCGGGCTCGACGCTTGCGATCGACGCCGCGACCCGCGCCAACCTGGAGTTGACCCGCACGCTCGCGGGCGAACGCACCGGCAGCCTGCTCGACACGATCGACCGGACGGTGACCGCCAACGGCGCCCGGCTGCTGGCCGAGCGCCTCGCCGGGCCGCTGACCGACCTGACCCGGATCGCGCAACGGCACGAGACCGTGGCGTATCTCGTCGAGAACCACACCCTGCGCCGGGCGATCCGCGACACACTGGCCCGGGCGCCCGATCTGGCGCGGGCGCTTTCCCGGGTGGGCCTGGGGCGCAGCGGCCCCCGGGATCTCGCTGCGATCCGCGACGGGCTGACCGCCGCCGCCGGGCTCGGGGCGGTGCTGAACGAGGCCGGCGGGGCGACCGTCGAGCTCGCCGAGATCGCGGAGGCGCTCGGCGCGGCCGATCCCGCTGTGGCGGCGGAGCTGCAGGCGGCGCTGGCCGACGAGCTGCCCCTGTCCCGGCGGGATGGCGGCTTTATCCGGGCGGGCTATTCGGACGAGATCGACGAGGCGCGGCTGCTCGGCCAGGATTCGCGCAAGGTCGTGGCGGCGCTCCAGGCCCGCTACGCCGAGGAGACCGGCTGCCGGACCCTGCGGATCAAGCACAACAACCTGCTGGGGTTTTTCATCGAGGTCCCGCAAACGGTGGGCGAGGCCTGCCTTAAGGGATTGCAGCGCGAATTCGTGCATCGGCAGACCATGGTGGACGCGATGCGGTTCACCAGCGTCGAATTGGGCGACCTGGAGCGACGGATCAGCGGCGCATCGGAGCGCGCGCTCGCCCTGGAATCGGACCTCTTCGACGCATTGGCCCGCCGGATCGTGGAACAATTTTCGCAGACGGCACAGGTCGCCGAAGCGATGGCGGCCCTCGACGTCGCCGGCAGCAACGCCGAACTCGCGGTGGAGCTGGATTGGCGCCGCCCGGAGGTCGACGATTCGCTGGCCTTCGCGATCACCGGCGGTCGTCACCCAGTGGTTGAGGCGGCCCTGCGCCGGGCCGGCGAGCCGTTCATCGCCAACGATTGCGACCTGTCGGGCGAGACGCGGGGCCGGATCCGGCTGATCACCGGCCCGAACATGGGCGGCAAGTCGACCTTCCTGCGCCAGAACGCGCTGATCGCCGTTCTGGCCCAGATGGGCGCCTTCGTGCCGGCCCAATCGGCGCGGATCGGCCGGGTCGACCGGCTGTTCTCGCGGGTGGGGGCGGCCGACGACCTAGCGCGGGGGCAATCGACCTTCATGGTCGAGATGGTGGAGACCGCGGCGATCCTGAACCAGGCGACGCGGCACTCCCTGGTGATCCTTGACGAGATCGGCCGCGGCACCGCGACCTTCGACGGGCTGTCGATCGCCTGGGCCTGCCTGGAGCATCTCCACGAGGCGAATGCCTGCCGGGCGCTGTTCGCCACCCATTTCCACGAGCTGACGGCCCTGGGCGACCGGCTGGCCCGGCTCGACAACGCCACCCTGAAGGTGGCCGAGCACCGGGACGGCGTGGTGTTCCTGCACGAGGTCGTGCCGGGCATCGCCGAGCGCAGCTACGGCCTGCAGGTGGCCCGCCTCGCCGGCCTGCCCGCCAGCGTCGTGGCACGGGCGGGCGCGATCCTCAAGAGCCTGGAGAAGGCCGAGCGCGGCCGCCCGGCCCGGGCCAAGATCGACGACCTGCCGCTGTTTGCGGCGCTCGCCCCGCCGCCACCGCCGGAGCCCCCGGCGGAGGATCCGCTGGGGGCGCTCCTCGACGCGATCGACCCTGATGCGCTGACCCCGCGGGAGGCGCTGGATGCGCTCTATCGGTTGAAGCGCGAGCGGGCGGAGAAGGGGTGAGTCCGGAGCCTCCCACCAACCTCCCTCATCCTGAGGGGCCTGGCAAAGGAACCGTCTTAAGAAGCAGATCTCACAGCGCCGGCGCGAAGGAGAACCCGTCCGGGGCGCTGTGGGTCGGCACGCGACCGGCGCGGCGGTCGGCGACCCAGTCGAGGATGCTGGCGACCACGCGCTCGGAATAGGGTTTTGCGATCACCCCGATGGCGCCGGCGAAGTCGTCCGGGATGCGCTTGGCGTTGGCGGTCATGAACACCACGGTGATCCGCGGGTCGGATGCGAGCGCCCGGGCGACCTCGACGCCGGTCGGGCCGTCGACTAGGTGGATGTCCACGAAGGCCACGTCCGGCTCGGCCGAGCGGCCGAGCGCGATGGCCTCCGCCGAGCTTCCCGCGATGCCGACCGTGACATGGCCGAGATCGTCGAGCAGGCACTCGAGTTCGAGCGCGATCAGCACCTCATCCTCGACCACGAGGATACGGAGCGCAGCATCCGCGCCGGCGTTCCCATCCCGCATGCGATCTCCTGTTTGGCGTCTGGACCGCTGAGCTTTTCACGAGCTTGAAGCGTTCGGGCCGGATTCTCAAGTCGGCGAGAGCAGCGGGATGTCGATCGCGACATAGGTGCCGGGCCCGGCATCCGCCCACGCGATCGTGCCGCGCAGCTGACGGACCACCATCTCCACGAGATTGCGCCCGAATCCGGCCGGGTTCGGCGGCGCGGCCGCCAGGCCCACGCCATCGTCCCGGATCGTCAGCTGCATGCCCGATTGCGTCCGGCGAGCGGTGATCGAGACGCGCCCCTCGCGGGCGTTCGGGAAGGCGTGGCGCAGGGCGTTGGCGGTCAGCTCGTGGATCAGCAAAGCGAGCGGCGCCGCCATGGCGGCCGCCACCGCGATCGGCTCGACCTCGGCCTCGACCCGCTGCTTCTCGTGATCGAGCCCGGCATTCACGTCGGACAGGAATTCGGAGGCGAAGTCGCCGAGGTTGAAATGGGTGCAGTCGCCCTCCGAATAGAGCATCCGGTGGGCGGTGGAGAGCGCGCCGATCCGCTCGGCCATGCCCTGCAGCGCGTCCCGGGCCTCACCCTCCGGGGTGCGGCGGGCCTTGAGCAGCATCAAGGAGGAGATCACCTGAAGATTGTTCTTCACCCGGTGATCGACCTCGTGGAGCAGGGCGGTCTTCTGCTCCAGGGCGGCGCTCAGGTCGTGGGTCCGGGCCGCGACCAGACGCTCCAGCTCGTCGTTGGTGACTCGCATGGTCACCTCACGCTCGCGGGTATGGGTCATGTCGGCCTGGGCCGCGTAGAAATAGGCGAGGCCGGCCTCGTCATGGACCGGCGTGACCGTCATCGCGCTCCAGTAGGGCGTGCCGTCCTTGCGGTAGTTCAGAAGCTCGGCGGTCACCGGCTCGCCGGCCTCGATGGCGGCGTGGATCCGGGCGACCTCGGCCGGGTCGGTCCCGGGCCCCTGCAGCATGCGGCAGTTGCGCCCCAGCAATTCGTCGGTGGCGAACCCGGTCAGGCCCAGGAATGCGTCGTTGACCCAGGTGATCGGGTTGTCGGGCGCCCGTGCGTCGGTGATGACCATCGGCGACGGGCTGCGCGCGAACGCATCGACCAGCATCGCGTGCGGCGGGCTGGGCTCGGTTGAGGTACTCAACACATCATTCCACACTTGGTCGACACGACTCGTCCGCGCTCCGTGACGGCGTGGCGGAGCCGGGCGTGCTCCGCGCGTGCGGGACGTGGACACCACGTTAAGCAGTCATCGACCATGATTAAGGCGCACGGCCTCCCGATCCAGCCCCGGCCCGAACGGCCCAAGGCTGCCACGTTTTCGCGAGATCAAGGCCAGTAAGGCTCAGGAGTTCCATGCCATGGCCAACCCGCCACAGGCTGCCCACCGCTTTCATCTGCGCGATATTGTCCAGGACCGGCGAATCCTACTGATGCTGGCCCTTGGATTCTCATCCGGATTGCCGCTCCTGCTGGTGCTGGGGACGTTCACGCTGCGGCTCGCCTTCTCCGATATCGACGTGCGGGCGATCGGCCTGTTCAGCTACGTGGCGCTGCCGTACTCGCTGAAATTCCTCTGGGCGCCGGCGATCGACCGGCTGAACGTGCCGGTCCTGACCGCACGGCTCGGCCGGCGCCGGGCCTGGATGGTCACGACCCAGGCCGCGGTCGCCCTATGCCTGATCCTGATGGCCTTCTCGGACCCGAAGACCAACCTGGCGCTCCTCGGCCTCGGCGCCTTCTTGGTGGCGTTCTGCGCGGCCAGCCAGGACGTGGTGGTGGATGGCTGGCGCATCGACGCCGCCGGCAGCGACTTCCAGGGTATCCTGGCGGCGACCTCGAACCTCGGCTACCGGCTCGGGCTGATCGCGGCCGGGGCAGGCGCCCTGTTCATCGCCTCCGCCGGGGGCTGGACGATCGCCTACCTGACCATGGCGGCCCTGATGCTGGTCGGCATGATCGCCGCGCTGCTGGCGCCGGCCTTCGACGCGCCGCCGCGGGTGCAGGCGGACTCCACCGGCCATTCCCGGTTCTGGTCGATGCGCCGGGCCGTGCTCGAGCCGCTGACCGAGCTGCACGGCCGGTTCGGCGGGGCGCTCTGGGGCATCCTGCTGCTGGTCGCGCTCTACCGGCTGCCGGACTTCCTCTCCGGGGTGATGGCGAGCCCGCTCTACCGGGCGCTCGGCTTCGACCTGAAGGAGATCGCCACCGTCACCAAGCTCTACGGCATCTGGGTCGGCATCGCGGGCGGCTTCGCGGGCGGTTGGGCGCTGGCCCGGCTGGGCCTGTTCCCGACCCTGCTGCTCGGCGCCTTCCTGGCCGCGTCCTCGCACCTCGCCTTCGCCTGGCTCTCGGCCGGCGCCCCCGAGATCTGGCGCTTGACGGTAGCGATCTCGATCGAGAACTTCTGCGGATCCTTCGCGGGCATCGTCCTCATCGCCTACATGTCCAGCCTCACCAGCACGGCCTATGCGGCGACGCAGTACGCGTTGTTCTCCTCGCTCTACGCGCTACCGGGCAAGCTGATCGCCGGCTCCTCGGGCTTCGTGGTCGCGGCGATCGGCTATCCGGCCTTCTTCGTCATGACCTCGCTGGTCGGGATCCCGGTGCTGATCCTCTGCCTGGCGGTCGGGCGGCGCGGGCAGCGGCAGGACGAGGCCGCGGCGCGGGCGGCCGAGGCGGCGGGGAACCGCATCCCGGGGCCCGAGCTTCCTTCCACGGCGCGGGCCTCCGGCACCGCGTGATGCGACCAGATCCAGGAATTCACGGATGAGCACGAGCGACCTCACTCGCGCCGACGCGACGCTGCCGGCCCCGATCCCCGAAACCGCCCTGAGCGACGCGGATCTGGCCGCCCTGCGCCGGGCCGTGCAGGTGCTGGAACGGCCGAGCCTGGCCGCCCGCCTGTCCTCGGCGGCCGGGGCCCCCCTCGACATCATCAGCCGCTCGCTGCCGGCCCCGGTGACCGAGGCGGTCGGCCGCTCCACCGAAGCGGCGATGCGCGGCGCCCTGCGGGTCGCGCTGGCGACCCTGCCGCGCAAGGATGTCGTTCCGGCCGACGGCACCGAGATCGAGGCGGTCGCCGCCAAGGCGGAGAGCCGGCTGACCCGTCTGCTCGGCTCGGGCGACACCAAGCACAAGGCGTTCGCGGCGCTCTCGGGAGCGCTGGGCGGGGCGTTCGGCCTGGCGACCCTGGCGGTCGAGCTTCCGGTCTCGACCACGCTGATGCTGCGCTCGATCGCCGAGATCGCCCGTGAGGAGGGCGAGAACCTCGAGACGCCGGAAGGCGCGCTGGCCTGCGTCCAGGTCTTCGCCCTGGGCGGCCGGACCAGTACCCAGACCGAGGCGGGCTCGGCACTCACCGAGAGCGGCTACTTCGCCGTGCGTGCGGCCCTGGCCAAGACGCTCGCGGAGGCGGCCCGTTACGCCGGCAGCAAGACCCTGCTCGACCAGTCGGCACCGGCGCTCATCCGGTTCACCGCGCAGATCGCGGCCCGGTTCGGCCTTGTGGTCTCGCAGAAGGTCGCCGCGCAAGCCGTGCCGGTGCTGGGCGCCTTCGGGGGTGCGGCGGTGAACACCGCCTTCATGAGCCATTTCCAATCCACCGCCCGCGCGCATTTCACGGTCCGGCGGCTCGAGCGCACCTACGGGCCGGCCGCCGTGCGGGCGGCCTACGAGGTCGAGAAGGCGGCGCTCGGGGTGGCCTGAGCGGTTTTTCCGCTTCACCGTCATCGTGAGCGCGCCTTGATCCGCCCTCCCAGTGCCTTCAGAAACGATCCGGGTGACGCGAAGCGACGGAGGCGATCCTGATCAGCAACGCGGAGATGGTGGCCCGGCTCGCCCTGGCCGCGCTCGCCGGGAGCGTGATCGGGCTGGAGCGCGAGCGGCTCCTCTGGGCGGCGGGCCTGCGGACGCACATGCTCGTCTGCGTCGGCTCCTGCCTGATCATGATCGTCTCGGCCTTCGGCTTCAGCGACGTGCTCGGCACCCAGCACGTCGTGCTCGATCCCTCGCGCATCGCCGCGCAGGTCGTGTCGGGCATCGGCTTCCTCGGGGCGGGCACGATCCTGCTGCGCGGCGAGGTGGTGAAGGGCCTGACCACCGCCGCGAGCCTGTGGGGCGTGGCGGCGATCGGCCTGGCGGTGGGCAGCGGGCTCTACGTGCCGGCGCTCGCGACCACGGCCCTGGTGGTCGGCATCCTGGCCGGGATCAAGCCGTTCGAGGAGCGCTGGCGCGAGCGGATGCGGTCGCAGACGCTGCGCATGACCGTGCGCCGGGGCACGATGTCGATCGACACGCTCCACGCGGTCACGGGCGAGCGCGCCTCGCGGGTGCGCCAGTTCACCACCCGCCCGGCCTCCGACCCGAATCTCGACGAGATCACCGTCACCTTCGTCCGGCTGTCCCGCACCAGCTTCGAGGCGATCGCCGCCAAGCTGCGCGAGACCCCGGACGTGGTCTCGGTCGATACCGTCAACAGCTGACGGTCAGGCGGCCGCCTCGCCGTCCAGGAACAGGCGATAGGCCGGGTTCTCGGTCTCGTCGGTGGCCGGGTAGCCCAGCGCCTCGATCGCCGCGTCGAACCGGGCGCGCTCGGCCGGCGGCACCGCGATCCCGGCGAGCACCCGGCCGTAATCCGCACCGTGGTTGCGGTAGTGGAACAGGGTGATGTCGAAGCCCGGACCGAGCGCGTCCAGGAACTTCATCAGCGCGCCGGGCCGCTCCGGGAACTGGAAGCGGAACAGCCGCTCATGCGCGACGCCCACCGCCCGGCCGCCGACCATGTAGCGGACATGGACCTTGGCCATTTCGTTGTCGCTCATGTCGAGCACCCGATAGCCGGCCTCGCGCAGGTCGGCGATCAGGGCCTGCTTCTCGCGCTTGCCGCCCGCGATGTTGATGCCCACGAAGATCTGCGCCTCGGCGCCCGGCGCGTGGCGGTAGTTGAACTCGGTGATCGCCCGCGGCCCGAGCGCCCGGATGAACGCCCGGTAGGCGCCGGGCTGCTCCGGGATGGAGACGCCGAGCAGAACCTCGCGCTGCTCGCCGATCTCCGCCCGTTCCGCGATGTGGCGCAGGCGATCGAAGTTGAGATTGGCCCCCGAGGAGATCGCGATCAGGGTGCCGTCGCCGCCCTCGCGCTCGGCGTAGAGCTTGGCCCCGGCGAGGCTCAGCGCCCCGGACGGCTCGGACACCGCCCGGGTGTCGTCGAAGATGTCCTTGACCGCCGCGCACATGGCGTCGGTATCCACCGTGATGACCTCGTCGAGATGCTCGCGGCACAACCGGAACGTCTCCTCGCCGGCCTGGCGCACGGCCACGCCGTCGGCGAACAACCCGACCGAGGGCAGGCTGACCCGCGTGTCGGCGGCCAGCGCCGCGGCCATGCAGGCGGCATCCTCCGGCTCGACGCCGATCACCTTGGTGCCGGGCCGCAGGTACTTCACGAAGGTCGCGATCCCGGCGGCCAGCCCGCCGCCGCCCACCGGCACGAAGATCGCCTCGATCGGGCCGGTATGCTGCTCCAGGATCTCCTTGCCGATGGTCCCCTGGCCGGCGATCACCTCGGGATCGTCGAACGGGTGCAGGAAGGTCAGGCCCTGCTCGGCCTCCAGCACCTTCGCCTGGGCCAGCGCCTCGTCGAAGGCGTCGCCGTGCAGCACCACCTCGGCGCCGCGGGCCCGGCAGGCATCGACCTTGATCGACGGAGTGGTGCGCGGCATCACGATCACCGCCCGGGCCCCGAGCTTGGCCGCGGCCAGCGCCACGCCCTGCGCATGGTTGCCCGCCGAGGCGCAGACCACGCCGCGCGCGATCTGGTCCGGGCTCAGCCCCGACATCTTGTTGTAGGCGCCCCGCAGCTTGAACGAGAAGACCGGCTGCAGATCCTCCCGCTTCAACAGCACGGGCCGGCCGAGCCGCTGCGTCATCCGGGGCATCGGATCGAGCGGGCTCTCGATCGCCACGTCGTAGACGCGAGCGGTCAGGATCTTTCGGATGTAGTCGGTCATGGTTTCGGGACTTCGGCGCGCGGCGCGGATGGGCGGAGATAGACCCTCGCGCGGCGAGATGCGAGCGGGGGCCGGTCAGGTCAGATGCCGTGTCCAATCCTGGCGGCCGTGCAGGACGCGGACGATCAGGATGCCGTCCGCCTGCTCGACATACGCGACGACATGGGCGCGGTAGGGATACAGCCGCACCGGCCGCACGAAGTCATCCCGGAGGCGAGCCATCAGCGGGTTCTCGGCCAGCAGGATGAACAGGGCCTTCAACCCTGCATAGTACCGCTCGGCCCGGTCGCGGCCGAAGGTGGCGGAACCGGACACATAAAGCTCGATGAGATCCCGGTCCGCCTGCCGCGTCGTCCGGATGGTCACCGATTCTGGGTAACCCGCACGCGCTCCCGGGCCTCGGCCAGGACATCATCCAGCGACCGCTCACTGACGCCACTGTCGAACCCTTCGGCAATCAGCAGCTGAAGCTGCGCCAAGCCGTCAATCTTTTCCTGATCGCGGCGGATCAGATCGCGGACATAGTCGCTGGCGCTGCCAAAGCGCCCGGTCCCGGCCTGAGCCTCGACCCAGTCCTTCATCGCCTCAGGCAACGACACGTTCAGAGTCACCATGCCGAACGGCCTCCATCGTCGCGCAGCATGACAAAGATTTTGACCGGATACCATTCCGACTCAGCTTGGCAGCCAGCGAGACGTGGAACCGATCATCCTTGCACCAGGGTGCTGCGCAACATAAATCAATCCGCGATCACGGATAAGTTTCGATGCCGCTGGCCCGCCACGCTCTCACGGTCCCGGAAGCCGCCTTCGTCACCCAGTCCAGCGTGCGCGGGGTGAACAGCGAGATCGATGCCGGGATCGTCGCGGGGCGCGGGCAAACCGTCCGTGAGATCGGCAGCGCCGATCTGCTCTACCTCGCCGCCGTGCGCGATCTGCGCGTCGATCTGGCCCCGGCCCTGCGGCAACGCTTGCGCGATGCGATCGTGGCGGCTCATGAAGCGCAGGGGAACACCGCCCGGATCGGTCATCTCAGCGTCGCCCTCGACGCCGTGGAGGCCGAACTCGCCGATCGACTGCGGATCCTCCATCAGCTGCGCGACGAGGCGATCGAGCAGAACACCGAGGTCCTGGGCGGCGAGCCGGTTCTGCGCGGAACGCGGATCCCGGCCCGGCATGTCGCCGACATGGTCCGGCAAGGGACCTCGCCGGAGATGCTGGCCGAAGAATTCGACCTGACGCCCGATCAGGTCTCCGCTGCCATCCTCTTCGACCGCGTCAGCCCGCGCCAGGGCCGGCCGCCCCGGAAGGCGCGCCGCATTGTACCTGCTCCTTGACGAGTGCTGCCCGAAATCCCTGATCGGCATCGCGGACGGGTTGGGCCACACCGCGCAGCGGACCCTCGCCATCGCCGAACTCGGCCGCCAGGCGACGGATGCAGCGATCTTCGCCTTCGCATGCGAGCCCGCGCGATCGTGGTCACGGTGAACGCGGGCGATTTTCTGGCCCTGGCCGCGCGGGTGCCGGATCATCCGGGGCTGATCCTGCTGCCCTCGTTGCCGCCGGGCGAGACCGGCCAGCTGTTCCGAAAGGTCCTCAGGGCCGCGGACGAGGCGCTGCGGAAGCCGGGTGGCGTGATCCGGATCGACCGCGCCGGGCGCCTTCACCGCTCCGGAGCGTCATAGATCCGGGGGCACCTCACCCGACCCGCTCCACCAACGCCGCTACCCACACCAGCAGAGCCGCCATCTGCGCCATGAAGGTGCCGGCCGAGGCGAGGTCCTTCACGGTGCCGATCATCGGGTGGTGGTCCGGGTGGACGTGGTCGCAGAGCTTCTCCACGGCGGTGTTGAGGAACTCGGCGGCCAGCATCAGCAGCAGGCTCACCATCAGGGCGACCCGGACCCACAGGGTCGCGCCGAGGAGGAGGGCCACCGGTACGCCGAGCGCCAGCAGCATCAGCTCCTGCCGCACGGCCCGCTCGGTGCGGGCACCGTGGCGCAGGCCGCGCCAGGAATTGAGGAAGGCGAGGACCAGGGCGTTCATCGGGCCGCGCCCTCCGGCACCGACCGGCTGATCCATTTGGCGAGCAGCGGCCCGGTGAGCAGCACCACGAACAGGCGCAGGGTCTGCACGGCCAGGACGAAGGACACGTCCGCCTTCGAGCCGACCGCGATGATCGCAACCGAATCGAGGCCGCCCGGGCTCGTGGCCAGCACGGCGGTGAGCAGGTCGATCGGCAGCAGGAAGGTCAGGCCCCAGCCCCAGGCGGCGCAGAGCGCGATCACCGAGAAGGTCGCCGCCAGGATGCCGGGCAGCGCCGAGAGGGTGAGCCGCAGGGTCTCGCGGGTGAAGCGCAGGCCGACATAGATGCCGATGCAGGCATAGGCGAGTTCGAGGATCGTCACCGGCAGGGACATCCGCACCAGGCCGCTGGCATGGAGCAGGCTGCCGAGCACCATCGGGCCGACCTGCGCGCCCGCCGGGACCCGCAGGGCCAGGGCCGCGCCGGCCCCGACCACCGCGACCGCCAGCGTGGCGAGGAGCGAGAGCGGCCCGGTCACCTCGACCGCGCCGGCGGCTGCGCCCGGAACCGGCGCCTCCATCAGGAAGCGGGCGGCGAGCGAGGCCGAGAACACCACCGCGGCGACGCGGACATATTGCATGAAGGCGACGAGGCGCGGATCCGCGCCGAAATCCTCGGCCATCGCCACCATGGCGGACGCGCCGCCGGGGGACGACCCCCAGGCCGCCGTGGTGCCGGGCAGCACCCGCAGCCGGGTCAGGACCCAGCCGACGAGACCGCTTGCCGCCACCGTCACCAGCACCACCGCCACGATCAGCGGCCCGTCATCCAACAGGGTCTGGGCGATCTGCCCGGTCACCGCGTGGGCCACCAGGCAGCCGATCATCGCCTGCGCGGCGTTGAAGGCGAAGCGCGGCACGTGCAGCCGGGAGCCGGCGACCCCGAAGGCGATCGCCGCGATCATCGGGCCGAGCAGCAGCGCTGCGGGGAATCCCGCCTGCAGCAGGCCATACGAGATGGCTGCCGACGCGACGGCGAGGGCGGCCCATAGGCCGAGGGTGCGGGAGGAGGGCAAGGCGACCGGCGGGGGATGCACCCGCACTGATTGCCGGGCGGAGGGCCGCTACACCGCAATATGGGCCCTGTCACGGCAAAGATTCTTTTTGAGAATGCCGATGTCAGGGTCGGCGAGGTCCGGTGTTCGCGTGGGGTTGCATGAGCCCGTTTCTCTCAAGCTGAAGCATTTCGACCGCTTCGGGCTCGCCCCATAGCTTATCCCACCCCCTCATCCTGAGGTGCCGAAGCGAAGCGGAGGCCTCGAAGGAGACCTCCAGCCGGCCGCCCGGTCCCTGGAGGGCTCCTTCGAGGCTCGCTGCGCTCGCGCCTCAGGATGAGGGAATTGGATTGGAAGGGTGCCGATCAGGAACGGCCTTACGGTCCCTTTCTGATGTCTCCAAAAGCCGCATCCAGCCGGCCACTTGCCGCCGCGAGCGCGGAGCGGCGATCGGCCAGCCAGGACCGGTCGGCGTCGAGGCGCGTCCGGGCGGAAGCGAGTATGCGCCGGACCTCCGCGGGTTGCGGGCCGCCGAGTCCCTTGGCGGCCTCGATCATGCCGCGTGCCGACAGGGCGGCCCGGAACCGGGCCTCGTCGAGGGGCAGGTCCGGCGTCAGCCCCGAGCCGGCGGCGGCCTCCGCGTAAATCCGCTTCACCTCGGCGAAGGGCAGGTCCGCCGGGCGCAGGTCATGGCTGCGGCCGTAGCTGACCAGCTCGGAGGCGAAATGGTGCCCAAGCCGGAACGGCACGTCGGCCTCGCGCTGGAGCGTGTCGGCGAGCTCCGTGGTGGTGGAATAATCCGCCGCGACCTCGTCGGCGGCCCGGTCGCGGTCGATCACCAGCCCGTCGAGCACGCGGGTCCAGCGCCGGCAGGTCTCGGCCGCCTCGGAGACCGTCCGGCCCGGCGGCTCGGCCTGGTTGCGCTTGTAGTCCGGCATACCGGACTCGACGTTGTGGGCCATGATGACGAAGGCCTGCGCGGCGCCGACGACGTCGCTGGCCTTCATGCGCAGGCTGTAGAGCGCCACCGGATTGCGCTTCTGCGGCATGATGCTGCTCGGGCCGGTCAGTGCGCCCTCCCGCAGCAGGATCCATGGCCGGGTCTGGTGATACTGCGCGTAGAGATCCTGCGCGAAGCTGCCGGCCGTGGTGGCGAGGTTGGCGGACAGGCCGGTCAGCTCCAGGCCGAGATCCATCGGGGCGAGCTGGCCGGCATCGTAGCTGTTCTCCACCGGCGCATCGAAGCCCAGCAGCCCGGCGAGGCGGACGCGATCCACCGGGAAGCTCGAGGTGCCGAGCGCCGCGGCGCCAAGCGGCGACAGGTTCACGCGCGCCCAGCTCTCCCGCAGGCGATCGGCGTCGCGGGCCAGCGCCCCGGCATAGCCGAGCAGGTAATGGCCGAGCGTCGTCGGCTGCGCCTGCACGCCGTTGGTGTAGGCGGGGACGATCGTGTCGGCCTCCCGCTCGGCGACGGCCAGCAGGGCGGCCCGTGTCTTGTCCAGGGCCTCGGCGAGATCGAGCAGCCGGTCCCGCTGGTCGAGCTTCAGCACGGTCGGGATGATGTCCTGCCGGCTGCGGCCGGAATGCATCCGGGTCGCGTCCGGGCCGGCGATCGCGGTGATCAGCGGCTCGATCCGCAGGTAATCGTCCGGCCGCTCGGCCCCCGGCTTGGCGGCCTCCGCGGCGACCTGGTCGAGGGCCCGGGCGATCCGCGCCCCGAGGTCCCGCGGGACGATGCCGGCCTCCACGGTCATCACCAGGGAAGCGCGGTCGATGGCGTCGATCCGGGCGAAGGTGTCTTGGGAGGCGGCGAGGGTTATCGTGGGGGTGAGGAGGGCGACCAGGGTCGCGATCAGTCTGCGCCGCATGCACGTGCTCCTATGCGCCGCGGTTTCGCGCCGGCGAGGGCATTCTGTTCGATCCGGCGTGTAACCGCACATCACAATCCGGCTCGGGTGCGGGGAAGGTGACTATTCGGGCGTCTTCGGCATGCCGGCAGCTGCATGAATCACCCCGTCATTCCGGGGCGCCGCAGGCGAGCCCGGAATGACGGGGCGGGCCGACGAATGCCGTGCCCCAGAACCCAAACCTGAAAATCTATGCCGCCCCGTCCCGGCAGGCCGCGGTGCCGGCGGGCGCGTGCGCGCGGAAGAACGCCGCGAGGTTCGCGAGGCCCGGGGCGCGGGGGTCGCTCGCCCGCCAGGTCAGCGCGATGGTGCGGCCGGGGCCGTCGACATCGAAGGCTCGGGTGACGGTCAGGCCGGTCGGGTCGGGGCCGGGGGGCACGGCGAGCGCCGGCAGCAGGGTGTAGCCGCTCCCGGCCGCCACCATCGAGCGCAGGGTCTCCAGGCTGGTGGCGTGGCGCCCGACCGAGGAACCCGCACCGCAGGCCGCGATCGCCTGGTCGCGCAGGCAATTGCCTTCGTCGAGGAGCAGCAGGTCCGGCCCGGCGATCTCGGTGGCCGAGAGGGCGCCGCCGCGGGCGAGCGCGTGCTCGGCCGGGCAGGCGAGCCAGAACGGCTCGACGAAGAGCGGCGCCACCGCCAGTCCGACCGGGGGCAGGGGCAGGGAAACTAGGGCGGCGTCGATGCGCCCGTCGCGCAGGCCTTCGACGATCTCGGCGGTGCGCGATTCCGACAGGGACAGCGTCAGCAGCGGGTATTGCTGACGCAGCGGCCGCAGCACCAGCGGAAAGAAGTAGGGGCCGAGCGTCTGGATCGCGGCCAGGACCAGCCGGCCGGTGAGCGGCGAGCCGCGGCCCTCGGTGGCGAGCGCCAAGAGCCGCTGGGCCTCGGCCAGGACGATGCGCGACTGCCGGACGATCCCCTGGCCGGCCTCGGTGAGCAGCACCCGGCGGTTCGAGCGCTCGAACAAGGTGAGCCCGAGGGTCGCTTCCAGCTTACGGACCTGCACGCTCAGGGTCGGCTGGCTGACGTTGCACCGCTCGGCGGCCCGGCCGAAATGGCCCTCATCGGCGACCGCGACGACATATTCCAGGTCGCGCAGCGACAGACCGGCCAGGTTCATAGGCTGCGTCTATCACGGCGTTTGCGACGATGCATTAGCCAAGGGGCCTGGAGCGGTCCATAACCTCGTTGGAACGGTTTCAGTCTGGCGAGTCGGCCCCATATGCCGCTCACGGACTTCACGGAGAGACGAGACGCATGAGCGATCAACGCCCGATCCTGACCACCCGCCAGGGCCATCCGGTCCGCGACAACCAGAGCACCCGCACGGTCGGTGAGCGGGGTCCCGCGACGCTCGAGAATTACCAGTTCATCGAGAAGATCACCCATTTCGACCGTGAGCGGATCCCGGAGCGCGTCGTGCACGCTCGTGGCGCCGGCGCCCACGGCTGGTTCGAGGCCTACGGCAAGATCGGCGACGAGCCGGCTTCCAAGTACACCCGTGCCCGGGTGCTGAACGAGACCGGCGTGAAGACGCCGATGTTTGTGCGCTTCTCCACCGTGGCCGGCGCCAAGGAGAGCCCGGAGACCGAGCGCGACCCGCGCGGCTTCGCGGTGAAGTTCAAGACCGTCGACGGCAACTGGGACCTGGTTGGCAACAACCTCAAGGTGTTCTTCATCCGGGACGCCATTAAGTTCCCCGACATGATCCACGCGTTCAAGCCGGATCCGGTGACCAACCGCCAGGAGGCTTGGCGCTTCTTCGACTTCGTGGCCCAGCACCCCGAGTCGATCCACATGGTGACGCACCTCAAGTCGCCCTGGGGCATTCCCGCCAACTATCGCGAGATGGAAGGCTCGGGGGTCAACACCTACAAGCTGGTCAACGACCAGGGCGAGGCCGTGCTCTGCAAGTTCCACTGGGAGCCGAAGCAGGGCGTGCGCAACCTGACCTCCCAGCAGGCCTCCGAGATCCAGGCTAAGGATGTCGGCCACGCGACCCGCGACCTGTACGACAACATCAAGGCCGGCAACTTCCCCGAGTGGGAATTCTGCGTGCAGATCATGCCGGACGGCCCGAACGAGCACCTGTCGTTCGATCCGCTCGACGACACGAAGCTGTGGCCGGTGGACCAGTTCCCGCTGCTGCCGGTGGGCCGCATGGTGCTCGACCGGGTGCCGGACAACTTCTTCGCCGAGGTCGAGCAGTCGGCCTTCGGCACCGGCGTGCTGGTCGACGGCATCGACTTCTCGGACGACAAGATGCTGCAGGGCCGGACCCTGTCCTACTCGGACACGCAGCGTTACCGCGTCGGCGCCAACTACCTGCAGCTGCCGATCAACGCGCCGCAGCCCGGCGTGAAGGTCTACTCGAACCAGCGGGACGGCCAGATGACCTACACGGTCGACGGGACCGGCCCGAACAAGCACATCAACTACGAGCCCTCGACCCTGGCCGAGGGCCTGCGCGAGGCCCCGAAGCCGGCCAAGGACTACCACCAGCCGGTGCAGGGCCAGCTCGGCCGCTACCAGACCTCGCGCACCGAGGACGACTACACCCAGGCCGGCGTCCGGTACCGCTCGTTCCAGGATTGGGAGCGCGAGGACCTGATCGCCAACCTCGTGGCCGACATGAAGCAGTGCCCCGAGCCGATCCAGCTGCGGATGGTCTGGCACTTCTGGCACGCGGACGAGGATTACGGCCGCCGCGTCGCCGAGGGTGCGGGCATCGATCTGGAGAAGGCCAAGGCCCTGCCGCCGCTGCCGGGCCGCGCCGCCCCGCACAAGCGCCTGCAGGCCGAGACCTACACCGACGGGTCCCAGGCCCACCGGGTCGCCGCGGAGTAAGGTTTTTACGCAGCGCCGAACCGGCCTGGACTGAATGAAGGCCCCGCGGGTGCGAACCCGCGGGGCCTTTCTTTTGGCCGCATCGCGAAGCGCCGTCCCCGCTCAGGGGCAGCGGCGGCGGACGTGCCCCCGGCCGAGATAGGTCTGGGTGACCGGATCGTAGGTCCTGAAGCGGCGGGCGCAGGCCGCCACCGCGGCCGCGAGATCGGCCGGGTCCGTCTCGATTACGGGCGGCACGTCGGCGGGCGCCACGTAGACCGGGCGCCGGTAGACCCGCGGCGCGTAGACATAGGCGTCGTCGTAGAACGGATCGCCGAGATCGCCCCACAGGGTGCCCAGGCCGAAGCCGAGACCGAAGCCCGCGAGCCCGTAGCCGTAATAATCGTCGTACCAGGGGCGATAGATATAGGGACGTCGGAACGCGAAGCCGGGCCGGTGGCCCCGCCAGCCGACGATGGCCGGGCCCGGCCGGACCGGCCCGAGGGGCCGTCCCCAGGCGCCGACCCGGGTCCCGATCCCGCCGTTGAAGCCGGGCCCGAACCCGCGCGCCTCGGCGCCCACAATCGTCAGTGGAAGCGCAATGATCGCGGCTGCTACCAGTAGAAACGAAGATTTGTCGATACGTGTCATACGGCTCACCCGAAGCAACGCGCCAGTCCCGCCCAGAGGCGGACTCGGCGGAATAGTTCGGGTTATCCTGGCCCGGTCGCTTCTCGCGTCAAGAGTTCTCGGCGCACCTGTCGGGCCACGCGAACGCGACTGTCGCGCGGACAGGCAATTGACGGGGGACGGGCTGCTCTGCGGCGTCCGCCGCCTCGATCAGCGGCCGCCGGCCGGCAGCGGCGGCGGAAGCGGCGCGCTGCCCGGATCCGGCGCGGCGGCGCTGACCTTGCGGTCGCGGCCGGCGGCTTGCCCGACCAGGATCGCCGCGATGGCGATGGTGACGAACAGGGCGCCCGGCAGCCCCCAGCCACCGGTCGCCTCGTGGGCGAGCCCGAAGGCGAGGGGGCCGAGGCAGGCGCCGGTATAGCCGATGCCCTGCGCCATGGCCGAGAGACCGGCGGCGCTGGCGGCATCCGCGGCACGCAGGACGATCAGGGTCAGCCCCAGGCCGAAGCAGCCGCCGATGCCGAAGCCGAGCGCGCAGGCGGCGGGGATGCGCAGAGCCTCGGGGCCGTAGGCGAGCACCAGGAAGGATGCCGCCGTGAGCCCCGGAATGGCGACGATCCAGGCCCGCTGGTCCCGCGCCCGAGCGGCCAGCATGGCGGTGAGCAGCGCGCCGGGCGCCTGGATCAGCGTCATCAGCGAGGCGTAGAGGCCGGCATCGAGCGCCGAGAGGCCGCGCGCCTGGAGCAGCAGCGGCAGCCAGCCGAACAGGGTGTAGGCGAGCGACGATTGCAGGCCCATGAAGCCCGTAACCCACCAGGCGAGCGGATCGCGCAGGAGACGTCCGGCGGACGGCGCCCGGGTCGAGGCCGTGCGGCGGGCGAACGGGATCCACAGGAAGGCGGCCACCAGCGCCGGCAATGCCCAGACAGCCAGCGCCGAGGGCCATCCGCCGCCGAGCGCGTGCTCCACCGGCACGGCGGCGCCCGCGCCCGCGGCCGCGCCGAGGCACAGGGTCATGGTGTAGAGGCCGGTCATCAGGCCGCCGCTGCCGGCGAAGTCGCGCTTTACCAGGGCCGGCAGGAGCACGTTGTCGAGCCCGATCCCGATGGCGGCGAGCGCCGTCCCGACGAAGAGGGGCCCGAGGCCACCGAGCCCGCGCAGGGTCAGCCCGGCGGCGAGGATCGTGGCGCCCACGAGCACGGCGAGATCGGGCCCGATCCGGCGGATCAGCGGCGCCGCCAGGGCGCAGGCGATGCCGAGGCACAGGACCGGCAGGGTGGTCAGGATCGCGGCGCCCCCGGCGCTGAGACCGGTGCTCTCCCGGATCGTCGCCAGCAGCGGGCCGATCGTGCTCAGCGCCGGGCGCAAATTGAACGCCACCAGCATCAGCGCGAGGCCCAGCAGGATCCGGCCCGGAGCCGTACGCTCGGGGCTCATGCCCGCCGCCGGGCCGTGAGGGCGCCGCCCAGGCAGGCGGCCAGCATCAGCGCGAAGGCGGCGTCGCCGAGCTGCCCGTACAGAGTGCCGCCGACGATCCGGGCGGGCAGGTCGGCATCGAGCCAGGTTTCCTGATCGAGCTCGGTCCGGGCGACGATGCGGCCATGCGGATCGATCACGGCAGAGATCCCGGTATTGGCGTCGCGGACCAGCGGCAGCCCCTCCTCGACGGCCCGCAATCGCGCCTGCGCCAGGTGCTGGCGCGGGCCCGGCGTGTCGCCGAACCAGGCATCGTTGGTGACGTTCAGGATCAGCCCGGGCGGCCGCGGCACCGAGGCAGCCGTCGCCGGAAGGATCGCGTGCGGAAAGATCGCCTCGTAGCAGATCGTCGCCGCCACCGGCGGCAGGCCCGGCACCGCCAGGATCCGCTGGGCCGCCAGGGTGCCGGCCGAGAAGCCGCCGGGGATCGCCACGAACTGGCGCAGGCCGAGCGCCCGCAGCGCGGCGTCGAGGGGGGCCGGCAGGTACTCGCCGAACGGGACGAGATGGACCTTGTCGTAGGTGTCGGAGATCACGCCGTCCGGCCCGATCACCATGACGGCGTTGAAGTAGCGCAGGCGCTCGCCCGGCAGGGGCTCCTCGGCCCGGGCCGCACCGGTGACGAGTTGCTGCCCGGGCTTGAGGCCCGCCGCCACCTTGGCCAGGGCGTCGGGATCGCGCTGGATCAGGAACGGGAAGGCCGATTCCGGCCAGACGATATGGGTCGGCTCGGGCGCGCCGGCCTCGGTCGGGCGCTGGCTCAGCTCGATGTAGCGGTCGACGATGTCGGCGCGGTTCTCGGGCCGGAACTTGGCATCCTGCGGCAGGTTCGGCTGGACGAGGCGCAGGCGGACGCCCGCCACCACCGGATCGGGCGGCCCGAGGCGCGCGGCCCCGTAGAGCGCCATGCCGATCAGCACGATCGCGGCGGCGGCGCTCGGCCCGAACCGGCTGCGCGGATGCGAGCCGGTGGCGAGGGTCGCCGGGGCGGCGCAGATCAGCACCGCCAGCACGGTCAGGCCGTAGAGGCCGATCACGGCGCCCCATTGCATCAGCCAGAGGTTCTGGGCGAGCGCCATCCCGAGGGTGTTCCAGGGGAAGCCGGTGAACAAGTGGCCGCGCAGCCACTCGGCGGCGCCGATCCCGAAGGCGAGGGCGGCGATCCGGGCCGGACCGCGCAGCCAGAGCAGGCCAGCGGCGCCGAACCCGGCGCCGTAGAACAGGCCGAGCGCGAAGGGCAGGCCGACGACGCCGAGCGGCATCGCCCAGAGGAACTCGTCGGCCTCCACCAGGAAGGCCTGTCCGAGCCACCACAGGCCGGCGGTGAGGTAGCCGAAGCCCCAGGCCCAGCCGACCACGAAACAGGGCCAGAGGCGCCGCGGGGCGGTCCGGTCCGCGGCCGCCCCGTCCATCAGCCAGACCGCCACCGACAGGGAGACGGCCAGGGCCGGCAGGAACCCGTAGGGCGGCATCGCCAGCGCGCCCAGCGCACCGGCGAGCCAGGCGAGGCCGAGCCGGCGCCAGCCCTTCAGCCGGGCGATCGCCCGCACGAAGCCCGAGGCGGGACGGCCGAGCGGGCTGCTCGGGGCGGCCACGTCCCGGGCGTGCCCCACGGTCAGGACCGCCACGCAGCACCCGTCACGCGAAGATCCTCATGGATGCGGCGTCTCGGGCACCGGCGCCGGGGTGGGCGGGGGCAGGGCCAGCGGCACCACGGTGCTGATCCGCGCCGCGCCCTTGTGGAAGCGCAGCCGCTTCAGGCGGCGGGGATCGGCATCGAGCACCTCGAATTCGAGGTTGCCCGGCCCGGCGATGAGCTCGCCCCGGGACGGGACCCGGCCGGCCAGGGTGACGATCATGCCGCCCAGCGTATCGATCTCCTCGGCCATGTCGCCGACCGCGGCCACGAGGTCGACGCCGGTGGCCTCGGAGACCTCGGCGAGCGGCGTGCGGGCATCGGCCACGAACACCTCGTCCTCGCCGTCGACCCGCTGGACCTGCTTGGCCTCGGCGACGTCGTGCTCGTCCTCGATGTCGCCGACCACGACCTCGATCAGGTCCTCGATGGAGATCAGCCCGTCGGTGCCGCCATACTCGTCAATGACCAGGGCCATGTGGGTGCGCGTCGCCTGCATCCGCACCAGCAGGTCGATGGCCGGCATGGACGGGGGCACGAACAGGACCGGCCGCTGGATGCGGGCGGCCGCCAGCGTGGTGGTGAGGTCGACCTTGCCGAGGTCGAGGGACCTGTGCATCCGGGTGGGCGGGCGCCGGGTGGTGCGCGGCGCGACGGTGGCGTCGGCCTCGCCCTCGGCGGGCGTGGCGGGCCGGACCGCGGATGCCGCGCTGCGCCGGGCCGGCTCGGCCTTGGCGGCGATGTGGTCGACCAGATCGCGGATGTGGACCATGCCGCGGGGGTCGTCCAGCGTCTCGCCATAGACCGGCAGGCGGGAATGGCCGGCGCTGCGGAACAGCTTGAGCAGATCGCCGAGATTGGTATCGTTCGAGACCGCGACGATGTCGGCCCGGGGGACCATCACGTCGTCGACCCGCACCTTGTGCAGGCCGAGCACGTTCTTGAGCATCACCCGCTCGAGGGGGGTGAGACCGCTCTCGCCGGCATCGGGCTCGGCGAGCGCCTCCTCAAGCCCCTCGCGCAGCGAATCGCGTGGCTTGAGATGGAGCGCCTGCAACAGGCGGTCGTACCAAGGGTCCCGGGTCTGGGACTCGCCCTCGGTGGAACTGGGCGCGGCCAGGGCCGCGCCGCGACTTCGATCGTTGCTCATGTCTCTCGGATCTGGGGGCGGTGGGGAATCGGCCGCTCAGGCATAGGGATCTGGAATGCCCAGGGTCGCGAGGGCCGCGACTTCGAGCGCCTCCATGGCCTCGGCCTCGGCCTCGCCGTTCTCGTGGTCCTGACCGAGACAATGCAGGGTGCCATGGACGAGGAGGTGCGCGAGGTGATTCTGGAGCGGCTTCGACTGCTCGGCACTCTCGCGCACAAGGGTCTCGTAGGCAAGGACCACGTCGCCGAGCGGCAGCGCGGCGCCCGCATGCCGGGGCTGCGGGGCGGCCGGGAAGGACAGCACGTTGGTGGGCTTATCCTTGTTGCGCCAGGTGCGGTTGAGCTCCTGGACGGTGGCGTCGTCGGTCAGCATGACGCTGACCTCCACGGGCCCGTCCGGCGGCTCGGGGGCGGCGGCCAGCCCGGCCTCGACGGCGCGGATCACCAGCGATTCGAGGTCCGGGATCGCGGTTTCCCAGCGCGCGTCCTCGACCGTGAGGTCGATGTCGTGGGGCGTGATCACGCCAGCGGCCGGCGCCGGGGGTTGGGATTGCGGTCGGCATCGCCGTCGCCGTGCGCGGCGCGCTCGTAGGCGGTGACGATCCGGCGCACGAGGTCGTGACGGACCACGTCCACGTCCTTGAAGGTCACCCGGCCGATTCCCTCGACGCCGTCGAGGACGTTCACCGCCTCCACGAGGCCGGATTTCTGGCCCGGCGGCAGGTCGACCTGGCTGGGGTCGCCGGTGATGATCATGCGCGAGCCCTCGCCGAGGCGGGTCAGGAACATCTTCATCTGCATGGAGGTGGTGTTCTGCGCCTCGTCGAGGAGCACCACCGCGTTGGTCAGGGTGCGCCCGCGCATGAAGGCGAGCGGCGCGATCTCGATGATCCCGGTCTGCAACCCGCGGTCGACGTGGCGCGCCTCCATGAAATCGTAGAGGGCGTCGTAGATCGGGCGCAGATACGGATCGACCTTGTCGCGCATGTCGCCGGGCAGGAAGCCCAGGCGCTCGCCAGCCTCCACCGCGGGCCGGGACAGAATCAGCCGCTCGGCATGGCCCTGCTCGAGCAGCGAGACCGCGTGGCCGACCGCGAGCCAGGTCTTGCCGGTGCCGGCCGGGCCTTCCGCGAAGACCAGCTCGTTGGTCCGCAGCAGCTTGATGTACTGGTCCTGCGCCTGGTTGCGCGCCCGCACGGCCCCACGCTTGCGCGTGGCGATCTGCTCGAAATGCGGCTTGTCGGCCTCCGCGGCGATGTCCTCGGCGGGGAACAGGGTCGCCTGGGCGGTGGCCTCCCGGATCGCGCCGTCGACATCGCCGAGCGTCAGGGTGCTGCCGCCGGTCCGCACCCGGGCGTAGAGCTTCTGGAACACCCGCCGGGCCTTCTCGGCGGCGTCGGGCGAGCCCTTGATGACGAGGTGGTTGCCGAGCGCGGTGGCGGTGACGTCGAGCCGGCGCTCGATATGGGCGACGTTCTGGTCGTATTGACCGAAGACGAGGCTCGCGAGGCGGTTGTCGTCGAAGGTCAGCGGCACCTCGACCGTCTCGTCCGATCCGGGCGGCCTCGCCGCCGGCCCGCGGCCCCGCAGGGCGCCGCGCACGCCAGACCCGTCCGACGCGCTCAACCTGTGATCCTCACTGCCATCCCCATCGATACAATCCTCACGCCGCCACGGCCTCGGAGGCAAGCTGCCCGAACAGGCTGTTGGTTCCGGCCCGGACGATCCGGACCGGCACGACCGACCCGATATGGTGGGGCGGCGCGTCGAACTGCACAGCCAGAAGGTGCGGCGTCTTGCCCGCGACCTGGCCGGGATGCCGCCCCGCCTTCTCGACCAGGACGTCGAAGACCTGGCCGACCGCGGCCCGCTGATAGGCGTAGCGCTGCGCGTCCAGCAGCGCCTGCAGCTCGGCGAGCCGCTCGGCCATCACCGAATCGGGGACCATGTCGGCGCGCTCGGCCGCCGGGGTGCCGGGGCGGGGGCTGTACTTGAACGAGAAGGCGCTCTCGAAGCCGATCTCGCGCACCAGGTCCAGGGTGTCGGCGAAGTCGGCGTCGGTCTCGCCGGGGAAGCCGACGATGAAGTCGGAGGACAGCGCGACGTCCGGCCGGGCGGCGCGCACCCGGTCGATCAGGCTGCGATACGCGTCGCGCGTGTGCTTGCGGTTCATCGCCGCGAGGATCCGGTCCGAGCCCGACTGCACCGGCAGGTGCAGGTACGGCATCAGGGCCGGCACCTCGGCATGGGCGCGCACCAGCGCGTCGTCGAAATCGTTGGGGTGGCTCGTGGTGTAGCGGATCCGCGCGAGGCCGGGGATCTTCGCGACCGCCCGGATGAGATCCGCGAGCCCGGCCGGAGCGCCGTCGGGCCCCAGCCCGTGATAGCCGTTGACGTTCTGGCCGATCAGCGTGAGCTCGCGGGCGCCGCCCTGCACGAGCTTCTCGGCCTCCGCCAGCACCGCCGACACGGGGCGCGAGACCTCGGCCCCGCGGGTATAGGGCACCACGCAGAAGGCGCAGAACTTGTCGCAGCCCTCCTGCACGGTGAGGAACGCGGTCGGCCCGGAGGTGCGGCGCCGGGGCAGATGGGTGAACTTGTCCTCGACCGGGAATTCGGTGTCGACCACCCGGCGCTCGCGGGAGCGGGCCAGGAGGTCGGGCAGGCGGTGATAGCTCTGGGGGCCGACCACCACGTCGACCGCGGGCTGGCGGGCCTGGATCTCGGCGCCCTCGGCCTGGGCGACGCATCCGGCGACCACGATCCGGGTGTCGAGGCCGCGGGCCTCCCGCTCGCCCTTGAGCACCCGCAGACGGCCGAGCTCGGAATAGACCTTCTCGGCGGCCTTCTCGCGGATGTGGCAGGTGTTGAGGACGACGACGTCGGCCTCCTCCACCGAATCGGTCGGCGTGAACCCTTCAGCGCCCAGCACGTCGGCCATGCGGGCCGCGTCGTAGGCGTTCATCTGGCAACCGTAGGATTTGACGAAGGCCTTCTTCAACGCGTGCCGCCCTAAACCGTCCGCTCGTCCGATGTGCCGGCGCCGATCCTGCACGGATCGGCCGGCCGCAGGCCTGTAGCATGGATCGCGCGGATCGTCGCGACGCCTTCGGGCCGCGGAAGCCCCACGAGAAACGCCGGACCGCCCGGCAGGTGGGGTGATCCGGCGTGGGGTTCGACAGGGGCGGCGGGGGTTGCCCGCCACCCGTTCAGTGGGCGACCGCTGCGGGGGCCGGTACGGCGAGCACCATGTCCTGGAAGAACGGCACGTAGGCCTGGAGCATCACGAACAGGCCGACCAGGCAGGCCAGCGCGATCGAGTGCCAGAACACGAAGCGCAGGATCGTGCCCTCCTGGCCGAAATAGCCGGTGGCCGTGGAGGCGACGACGATCGACTGCGCGTCGATCATCTTGCCCATCACGCCGCCCGACGAGTTCGCCGCCGCCATCAAGACGCCCGACAGGCCGAGCTGCTCGGCGGTGATCCGCTGCAGCCCGCCGAACAGGACGTTCGAGGCCGTGTCCGACCCGGTCAGCGCGACGCCGAGCCAGCCGAGCAGCGTGCCGAAGAACGGGTACAGGATGCCGGTGCCCGCGAAGGCGAGGCCCAGCGTGGCGTCGACGCCGGCGTAGCGGGTGAGCACGCCGAGCGCGAGCATCGCCGCGATGGTGATCAGCGAGAAGCGCAGCGCCCAGATCGTCTCGATATAGGCGGTGACGAGGCGCAGCGGCGAGAACCGCATGATCAGCCCGGAGATGATCGCCGCGATCAGCACCCCGGTCCCGGTGTAGGACATGTAGGTGAACAGGAAGACCGCGCCCTCGGGCACCGGCTTGGCCACCACCGGCGGCACCTTCATGATCGCGTTGTGCAGGCCCGGCACCTCGTATTTCCAGGTGAAGAGCGGGTTCACGATGCCCTTGAACCAGCCGGTGCCCCAGATCGCGACGACCACCGAGAGGATGATCCACGGCAGCCAGGCCAGCAGGATCTCGCGCTGCGAGGCCGTGCGCGTGCCGATATGCACCGGGGGCGTGCCGGGAACGCCGGCGCCGAGCGGCGACGGGCGCGGGGTCGCCAGGGCCAGGGACGGATCGTGGCCGCGCAGGGCCGGCGAGGTCCAGATCTCCCGCGGCTGCCAGACCTTCAGGAACAGCACGAGGGCGAGCATCGACGCGATCGAGGCGCCGATATCGACGATCCACGGATTGACGTAGTTCGAGATCAGGAACTGCGCGGCCGCGAAGGATCCGGCGCAGACCAGGATCGGCGGCCAGACCCGGACCATGCCGCGGAAGCCCGCGAACACCCAGATCAGCCAGAACGGCACGATCAGCGAGAACAGCGGCAGCTGCCGGCCGATCATCGCGCCCAGGATCTCGGGCGGGTAACCGGTGACCGAGGCCAGGCCCTGGATCGGCGCGCCGAGCGCCCCGAAGGCCACCGGCGCGGTGTTGGCGATCAGCGACAGGCCCGAGGCCGCGAGCGGCGAGAAGCCCAGCCCGATCAGGATCGCCCCGGTGACGGCCACCGGCGTGCCGAACCCGCCCGCGCCCTCGAAGAAGGCGCCGAACGCGAAGGCCACCAGCAGGAGCTGCAGGCGCCGGTCGGCGGTGATGCCGGCCACCGATTGCTGCAGCACCGAGAACCAGCCCTTCTCCACCGTCAGCCGGTAGAGGAAGATGACGTTGAGGATAATCCAGCCGATCGGGAAGAAACCCGTGACCATCCCGAGGATGGCGGCCCGGGACGCCAGCCCGGCCGGCATGCCGAAGCCCACGATGGCGACCAGCAGGGCGAGGCCCAGCGCGATGACGGCGGCGATATGGGCTTTCACACGCCCGCTCGCGATCATGGCGAGCAGGGCGATCACCGGGACAGAGGCGGCCAGCGTCGAGAGCCATGGGCTCCCGAACGGATCATAGACCTGGTTCCAGGGTTGCAACGGGCGTCCTCCGATACCCCGACTTCACGGGTTTCGGCCTAGCTATCAGAGGCCCACCAGCCGCTCAACTCACATGCATCATGTATTCATGGGGTGGTTTTACCGGGTCGTCGCGGTCGGGACTCGATATGTCCGCGGCATGATTGCGCGGGCCGCGCAGCGCCCCTACGCGGCGGCCGGCGGCCGGATGCAGCACGTCACCGGGTCGCTTGGCGGCGCGCAAGGACGGGGGAACCGGTGGTGTGCGGTCGCCCCGAGGCGCCTCAGACCGTCGCGATCTCGGATCCGCCGAGATCGAGCCCGGGTGGGGCCGGCCGGGCACCGAGCGTCGGCTGGGCCTCGCCGCGACCGGTGCGGATGCCCGTCAGGGCGGCGCGCACCTCGGCCTCCGCGGCCGCGGTCGCGACCTTGCGGTCGGTGGTCGCCTCGAAGGTGATCGGCTTGCCCCAGACCACCTGGACGTCGATCGGGCCGCCCTGCACGAAGGTCGCGAGATGCGGCGCCAGGTCCATGTCGCCGTACCAGGCGATCTCGGACCGTTCGGAGCGCACCACCGGCAGGCCGTTGCGCCGGGGATAGGCGATCGCCAGCGGCTGGAGGCGCACACGGCCCCGTCCGGCCTCGGCCTGCAGGGCCGCCCGCGCCGCGCCGACCAGCGCCGAGCGGAACGGCAGAAGCCGGTTGCCGTCGCCGGTGGTCCCCTCCGCGAACAGGACCACCAACTCGCCCTCGGCCAGGCGATGGCCCATCGCGGTGCTCACGGTGGCGGTGGCACCGCGGCGCTGCCGGTCGATGTAGATCGTGCGCTGGAGCGCCGCGAGCGCGTTGATCACCGGCCAGCTGGCGATCTCCGATTTCGCCACGAAGGAGAGCGGGCGCAGCGATCCGATCACCACGATGTCCAGCCACGACACGTGGTTCGACAGCACCAGGGCCGCCTCGCCGGGATCCGGCGGCGTCCCGGACTGCGTCACCCGGACGGAGAACAGCCACAGGAAGAGGCGATGGAACAGGATCGGCGCCACGGTCGTGCGGCGGCCGAGCAGCCGCATCGCGATCCAGTGCGGCGGCGCCAGCACCAGGAAGGCGAGGGCGAGCAGAGCGCAGCGCCCGATGAGGCCGAGGCGGCTCACGCCGTTACAGGTCGGCGCTCATGGTCAGCGCGGTCGCCCGGCTGCCGTCGGCCTTGAGATAGTAGCCGGTGCGCTCGCCGACCTTGCGGAAGCCGTGGCGGGCGTAGAGCTTGAGCGCGGGAACGTTACCCTCGTCGACCTCCAGATGGACCCGGCTGATCCCGGCATGCGCCAGGCTGGACAGGTGCTCGCGCAGGAGCCGGCGGCTATGCCCGCCGCCGCGAAGCGCCGGGGACAGCACCACGGTCAGGATCTCGGCCTCGTCGGCGGCGCGGCGCGACAGGACGAAGCCCTGGAGCGTCCCGGCCCGCCACAGGGCATGGGCCTGCGTCGAGCGCTCGCACAGCATGCGCTCGAACTCGTGGGCCTCCCAGGGCCGGGCGAAGGCGGTGGCGTGCAGCCGGGCCAGCGCCGGCGCCTGCGCGGCGTCGGCGAGCGGCGCCACGTAGGGCTCGGGGGTGAGGGCGTCCCACCAGGCGGCCCACCAGTCGAGGGGCCAGAACGGGAGGGGACGCGTCATTGCCGCGCGATCCTGGCATGGTCCTGGGGCCGCGCATCGGGCCCGCGGAGGTAGAGCGGGCGCGGCAGGGCCTGGGCCGGGTCGGCCACGAGACCGAGCGAGGCCACGGCGGTGATCTCGGGTGCGCCGAGGCCGGCGACGCGCGCCGCGACCCCGCGGGCGGCCAGGGCGGAAGCCACCAGGGTGGCGCCCGAGCCGGTAAGCACCACGGGGCCTGATCCCAGCCGTTCCGCGGCCGTCTCCACCGGGAGGTGGGCCGGCGCGAGCCCGTCGCTCGAGCCGAGCGCCTGGACGTAGACGGCACCGTGCCGGGCATCGATCGCGGCGGCGATCACGCCCTCCACGGAGTCCGCCAGCAGCGGCGCGAGCAGGGCCGAGAGGGTGCCGACGCCGACGACCGGCTTGCCGGTGGCGAGGCCGATGGCCCGGGCCGCCGAGAGACCGACCCGCAGCCCGGTATAGCTGCCCGGTCCCACCGTCACGGCGATGCGGTCGATCGACTCGAAGCCGCCCTCGACCCGGGCGATCACCCGCTCGATCAGCGGCAGGAGCGCCTCGGCATGGCCGCGCACCATCGGCAGCGACTCGGCCGAAAGCGGCGCGTCGGCATCGTCCGCGGCGACGCAGGCGGCGCACAGGTCCAGCGCTGTGTCGATGGCTAGGATACGCACGCCCACTCCCGAATGCCGGACCGGACCGACGACCGCTCCCATTCTGCCCCGAAGGACACGAAGACCCTAGCGTTAGAACAAAACCGCCGCCCCGTCAGCGCGAGGCGGCGGAGAGAACCGCGTTGGCGGTGAAGTGTTGCCGGCTTGCGCCGGTCTGCAGCGCCGGGGGACCCTCAGGCCGCCCGGACCACCGAGAGGAATGCGCGGACCTCGGCGTTCAGCCGCTCGGATTGCCGGGACAACGCGGAGGCCGAATCCAGCACCAGGGTGGCCGCCGAACCGGTCGCCTCGGACGCCTGCGCCACACCGACGATGTTATGCGTCACTTCGCCGGTCCCACTCGCCGCCTGCGCGACGTTGCGGACGATCTCCTGGGTCGCGGCGCTCTGCTCCTCGACCGCGGCGGCGATGCTGGTGGCCACGCCGCTGATCTCGCGGATCAGCCCCACGATCGAGCCGATCGCCGAAGCCGCCTGGCCGGTGGCGCCCTGGACCCGGCCGATCTGCGCGGCGATCTCGTCGGTGGCCTTGGCGGTCTGCTCCGCCAGCTCCTTCACCTCGGCCGCGACCACGGCGAAACCGCGCCCGGCCTCGCCGGCGCGGGCCGCCTCGATGGTCGCGTTGAGCGCGAGCAGGTTGGTCTGGCTGGCAATCGACGCGATCAGGCCGACCACGTCGCCGATCCGAGCCACGGCGGCGCTCAGCTCCTGCATCAGCACGCCGGTCTGGTCGGCCTGGCCCACCGTCCTCTGGGCCAGGTCGGACGCGCCCTCGACCTGGCGGCCGATCTCGCCGATCGAGACCCCGAGCTCCTCGGCCGCCGCCGCAACGGTGTTGACGTTGGCTGCCGCCTCTTCGGCCGCGGAGGCCACCGCACTGGTCTGGCCGGCGGTCTCGGTCGCAGTGCCGGTGAGGGTCTGCGCCGTGGTCTGGAGCTCGGTGGCCGAGGTCGCGACCTGGCCGACGATGCCGCCCACCGCCTCCTCGAAACGGTCGGCCAGCTCGGCCATCGCGCGCCGCTGCTGCTGCGCCGCGGCCTCGTCGGCCTTGCGCTTGAGATCGGCCTCCTCGGCGGCCTTTCGGGCCATCATCGCCTTGATGCCCTCCACCGCCCGTCCGACCGCGCCGATCTCGTCGCCCCGGCGCGCCTCCGCGATCTCGGCCTCGATCTCGCCCTTGGCCATGCGCTGGAGCACCGCGACCAGGCGGTTGAGCGGCCCGGTGATGCCGAGGGTGGAGACCAGGAGCGAGGAGAGGATGCCGATGACCAGACCGAAGGCGCCGAAGCCGATCAGGCTGTAGCGGGTCGCGTTCGTTTCGGCGGTGAGGTCGCTCGAGCGCTTGCGCATATAGGCTTCGATGGAATCGCCGAGCTTGGTCCCCTCGATCCCGAGGGTGGCGAAGATCGGCTCGCTCGTCTCGCGCGCCACCTTCAAGGCGGCTTCCTTCTGCCCGGCGACGGCGAGGCGCCGTGCCTCAGACGCCGCCGCCACGAAGCGGTTGGTGCGCTCGCGCTGCGCCTGGATCGCATCGGCGAAGGCCGGCACCTGCTGTGCGAGATCGGACAGGGTCTTGTCGGCCTGCGCCACGATGACGTCGAACTGCGCGCCCGCCTGGCGGACCTGCTCCGGATCGGTCTCGGCGATCGTCCGGTACATCAGGTAGTTCAGCGTGTTGTTCAGGCGATTGGTCCGCCGCACGTTCGACACGGCCTTCGCCTCCCGGGCGATCAGGTTCGTGTAGATCGCGTCGATCACGACCATGCGGGACTGGGCGAACCAGATGCAGCCGCCCACGATCACCGCGATGATGAGATTGATCGCCAGGAGCTTCGTAACGATGTTCGTGCGGCTGAGGAGGTTCATGCGGAGCCCCGGGAATCGTCCGGCCACGAACAACCCGACGAAACCTTACGTCAAGCCCAGGACGTCGAAACCCACGGATCTCATGACTGCAAGCGTTCCGTGAATTGAGTGACCAGGCATTTCTATAAGGGGTCGACGCCTGCGCGATCCTGCCCTTATCTTGCGTTGTCGACCGATCATTGTGACGTCGATAGTGACATCGTGCGATTCACCCGATCGGTGACAAGTCGTGCCGAGCCTCTCGATCAGTTCCCGCGGCGGCGGCGCGAGCCTGGCTCGACCTCACCCTCGGCAAACGAAACGCCGGCGGGCTTGCGGCCGCCGGCGTCGGTCAGATCGGGATCGATGGGGACCGCGTTGGGCCTCAGACGGCCTGGACCTCGCGGATCTCCGGCAGGAAGTGCCGGAACAGGTTCTGCACGCCGTGCCGCAGGGTGGCGGTGGAGGAGGGGCAGCCCGAGCAGGCGCCCTTCATTTCGAGATAGACCACGCCTTCCTTGTAGCCGCGGAAGGTGATGTCGCCGCCATCGCCGGCCACCGCCGGGCGCACCCGGGTCTCCAGCAGGTCCTTGATGGTCACGACCGTATCGTGGTCGGCCTCGTCATAGAACTCGTCCTCGCCATCCTGGTCGTCGAGGCCGCCTTCGGCCATCACGGGGGCGCCGGACTGGAAATGCTCCATGATCGCGCCGAGCACGGCGGGCTTCACCTGAGCCCATTCGGACCCGTCCTCCGCCTTGGTCACGGAGACGAAGTCGTGCCCGAAATAGACGCCGGCGACGCCCGGGACGGCGAACAGCGCGGACGCGAGAGGCGAGCGGTTGGCCGCCTCGACGTCCCGCGCCTCGAAGGTGGATTCGGGCAGGACGACGCGGCCCGGGAGAAACTTGAGGGTCGCCGGGTTCGGCGTGGCTTCGGTCTGGATGAACATGGTCGGCGAACTCCGCTGCGCCGGTTCAAGGCCGGCCGGGACAGGTGCCGCGAGGCACCACCTTCCATGTGGACCGGCGAGGGGATTTTCTCAACCGGGGCCGCGCGCCTGGAGAGTGGACATTCGTGCCACGCCCCTTCAGGACGGCGCAAACGGGATGCTGACGGAGCCGGCGGTGGATGTAACCGGGGAAGAAACGCTCGCGCAGGAGTTGCTGAAGGATCTGCGCGCCGCGCAGGCCAAGCTGGAGGCCGCGCGCGAGGACGCGGCGTCGCTGAAGGTGCTGCTCGCCCTGCGCACGCACCAGCACGATCTGGCCTGGCAGGATGCGCAGCGCCTCTCCGCCGAGCTGGAGGGCGCGCGGTCGCGGGCGACCGGCCTCGAGGCCGCTTTGGCCGAGGCCCGAGCCGACGCCACCGCCGCGGAGGCCCTGGCCGAGGCCGAGGAACGCACGGAGGCGGTCCGGGCCGTGCTCGGCGCGGTGCTCGACAGCATCGGCAGCCGTGCCCTCGACCGGCGGCGGTTCCAGGAGATCATCGCCCGGGCCGGGCGCGAGGCGCCGACCGACGGTCCCGGGGCGGCCCGGCACGCGGTGCTGCTGACCGAGGCGCGGCGGGTTCTGGGCATCCCCGGCTGAGGCGATCGGGCGGCCGGGCCCGCCCGACGGCAGAGGGTTAACCCGCCTTTAACCACCCGCTCGCATCGTCGATCCCAGGACGGAGTGGAGATCGGACTCATGCAGATCAGCGAGCAGCACGTGCGCGAATGCGCCTATTACATCTGGGAGAAGGAAGGCCGGATCCACGGTCACGCCGTCGCCCACTGGATCCGCGCCGAAGCCGAGCTGCGCGCCGGCGTCGTGCTGGCGGACGGCCAGGCCGTCGCGGCCAAGCCGGTCGCCGCGAAGGCGCCGGCTTCCAAGGTTGCCGCCCCCAAGGCTGCCGCCAAGTCCGCGGCTCCGAAGGCCCCGGCCAAGGCCGCCGCCGCCAAGGCTGCCGCCTCGAAGACCGTGACGCCGAAGGACGCGCTGGCCAAGCCGGTCGCCGCGAAGGCCGCCAAGGCCTCGAAGGCCGCCGTGACCGCCGGTCTCGCCGCCAAGGCCAAGTCGGCCCGCGCCCCGGCCTCGATGCACTGAGCCGACGGCGCTTCCTGCGTCAGCGCGGCTGTTTCAGGAGCCCGCCCCTTCACCGAGGGGCGGGCTCCTGCCGTTTCCGAGGCGCCCACGGCCGGAACAGCCCGACGCCGCCACCGTTGTCCGCCGTGACGCGTACGCCGTGCGCCGCCAGGAGGGCCATGATGCGCGCCGTGATCTTCGACATCGATGGAACGCTGCTCGACAGCGTCGACCTGCACGCCCAGGCCTGGGTGGAGGCCTTCGCGCATTTCGGCGTCGAGACCGACGCCGCGAAGGTCCGCAGCCAGATCGGCAAGGGCGGCGACGAGCTGATGCCGGTGTTCCTGCCGCCCGAGCGGATCGAACGCGAGGGCAAGGAGATCGAGAGCTACCGCTCGGATCTGTTCAAGCGAAAGTATCTGCCGGAGGTCCGGCCCTTCCCGGCCGTCCGGCCGCTGTTCGAGCGCATCCGCGCGGCCGGCCTGAAGATCGCCCTGGCCTCTTCGGGCAAGGGCCCGGAGGTCGAGCGCTACCAGGAGATCCTGGGGATCGCCGACCTGGTCGACGTCGTGACCAGCTCGGACGACGCGGATCGTTCGAAGCCGCATCCCGACATCTTCGAAGCGGCCGCGCAAAAGCTCGAAGGGTTCGGCAAGGACGAGATGATCGCGATCGGCGACACGCCCTACGACGCGCAAGCGGCCTCGAAGGCCGGGCTGCGCACGATCGGCGTGCTCTGTGGCGGCTTTCCGGAGGCCGATCTGTCCGGCGCGGGCTGCGTCGCGATCTACCGCGACCCGCAGGATCTCCTCGACGGATTCGATCGCTCGCTGCTGGCGACAAGCTGAGCGAGGGCAAAAGCAAGGGGAATCTGGAGCTTCGCGCGCGCCCTCCACGGTTTCCCGTGCTCTGTGTTGCAGTGCGGTGACGGTACACGACGCCGGCTACGCAAATGCGCGAATGGGGCTGGCGCGGTGAGGCCGGAAGGCGTAGCCACCCGGCCGCCATCTGGAACGTCTCAAAGCACGAGCGCCGCGCATGCCCCAGACTCACCAGGCCAGCCCAGCACCGCGTTTCGTGCCTGCGGCCAAGCCCCTGGCCGACCAAATCGCCGAAGCCATTGCGTGCCGGTCGACGCCGCTCAGCCACCTGCTGCGGCTGATGTCGGCGCTGAACGCCGAGGGCGGCAACGAAGCCCTGCGCCACAAGCTGCGCGTCCGCATCGGCGCCCCGCTGGACGCTTAAGCGCGCGTTGCTGGCGGCGCCTCAGCGCCGCCGGTGCCGGCGATGCTTGCGCTTCGGCGCTTGGGCTGCGGCCTGATTCGTCCGGGCCATGCAGGCGAAGTAGATCTGCCGGCCGATCTCTTCGAGTTCCAGTCCCTGAGGATTCGGTGCTGAGAAGACCTTGGCGCGGGCCTCGTTCCGGCAGGCCGCGTCTTCCGGGCTGCGGATCGGCGGCTCGGCCCGAGCCGGCGCGCCGACGATCATTGCAAGCAGCACGGCCGAGACCATTGCGGGGACCCGCATCCTGGCTTGGATACTCAACATACCGGAGCGTATTCCTCGTGAGACCGATCCGCCGAGATAGGGCCGGATCGCTCTGCCGTGAAGCTTCGTCAGACTGCTGGTCCTGGGCGGGACGCCGCCCCGGCTGACCGCCCGTTCGCCGCCGGTCTTGCCGCGCAACTTCAGGGCACGACCCAGAGGCACCGGCCGGACCCCGCAACCGTCATGCATTCGTAGGGCGCCCCGCCGATCAGCGCCCGCTGCTCCACGGTCCCGATATCGGCCTTCGGAATCGTGCGGCATCCCGCTTCCGGTGCCTCGCGCGCTGGACCGGTCGCGGCATCGATTCGGCGGGTGGCGAGCAGCGTCTCGCAGGCGGTGACGGTGCTTCGATCCTGCGCCGCGCCTTGGCTCGCTCCCAATACCGCGATCGGCAGCGCCGCCAGGATGATTCGAGACCGCATCGCTTCCTCGCCGTTGGGATCGATCGTGGGCTGGATCACCGGCCGCACCGCGAAGCCGGCATGCCGGTGCGGCTCTCAACACCGTTCGGCATGAGATAGTTGCGGGGGCTGCCGCTCCGCATGCGCCTGCCGGACCGCCCGGAGCGGACGCGCTCAGTGACGGACCGTCCCCCTCGGCGAAGCCCCGCCATGAGGAGCGCCGTCTGCGAAGCGCGATCATCGCCGTCGAACGGGACAGCCGGTCCACCGGGCGAAGCGGGGAGAGACGATGGCGGCGGATCCGGCTCTTCGGCGACCCCGGCGCCTGGCGACCGGCCGACGGCATCCTGGCGCGCACGCCGGGCGGCCTGGAGACCATCGTGCGCCGCGGCGAACCGGTCGCGCCGCGGACGGTCGAGCCCGGAACCGGAGGCGGCGATCGGCCATTGCCGCATCCAAATCCCATCGAACCGCGTCGCGTATGTCCCTGTCGAAGAAGCTGAAGGTCGGCCTCGACGAGACCCGTATCCTGATCCTGGGCTCGCAGATCCTGCTGGGCTTCCAGCTCCAGGGGGCCTTCCGGCCGACCTTCGAACAGCTGCCGTTTCACAGCCGCGTGGTCTGGGTCGCCACGCTGGGGCTCATCACCCTGGCGGTCGCCCTTCTGATCACGCCGTCGATCCAACACCGGCTGGTTGAGGAGGGCCACGACACCAAGCGCCTTCTGGGCGTGATCCGCCTCTGCGCCGGCCTCTCGCTGGCGCCGTTCGCCCTGGCGCTCGGCGCCGACCTCTTCCTCGCGGCGGAGCCGGTCCTCGGGACCGGGTTGGCCGCGTCCATCGGCATCGTCGCCGGCCTCACCGCGCTGCTGTTCTGGTACGGGCTGCAAGCGCTGACGGCCCGCACCACCGGCAAGCAGGAGCGCACCATGACGAGCGCCGAACCGGAGCACGAGCACACGTCGCTGGAGACGAAGATCGAGCAGATGCTCACCGAGGCGCGCGTGATGCTGCCCGGGGCCCAGGCGTTGCTCGGCTTCCAGCTGGTCATCATCTTTTCGGAGACGTTCGAGGCCCTGCCGTTCACCGCGAAGCTGATCCACCTCGTGGCCATCGGCTTCCTCGCCCTGACGGTGATCTGGCTGATGGCGCCTGCCGCCTTCCACCGCGTGGTCTATGCAGGCGAGGACACGCCCGACCTCCACAGGCTGGGGACCCGCTTCCTGCTCGCCGCGAGCGTGACCCTGGCGCTCGGCATCGCGGCCGATCTCGGCGTCGTCGTGGCGACGATCCTGAAATCCGGCGCGGCGGGCATGGTCGCGGCCGGCATGTCCCTCGTCGTGCTGAGCGGCCTCTGGCACGTGTATCCGGCGCTGCTGCGCAGGCGGCGCACGCTGCGGGCCTGAGGCGCCAAACGACAACGCCGCCCGCCTGGGGGCGGACGGCGTTCGAGCGCGTGATCGATCTGCGCCGGGACCGGCGCGGCAGCTTCAGCGCTTGGCTTTGGCCTTGCGGGCGGCGTAGCGGGCGTCGCGCTGCGCCTTCTTCATGGCGAGTTCGGCGGCCTTGCGCTCCTGGGCGGCGGCGAGTTCGGCAGCTTCGCAGGCGAGGCGCGCAGCGAGTTCGGCCTCCTCGCGCAGACGCTTCTCCTCGGCGGCCTTCCGCTCGGCGGCGATCCGGGCGGCCTCGCGCTCGCGGGCGCGCTCTTCGCGGGCCTGGACGATCGCGGCCCGGGCCTTCGCCTTGGCGATCACCTCGGGGTCATCGGCCGGCGGGCGGGACTTGAACTTGGCCAGCAGGGCGGCCTTGGCGTTCTGCGAGTGCTGGCGGCGGTCGTCGAAATTCCGGTAGTCGAATGCGCTCATCTGACCTTTCTCGGTTGGGTACGTCACGCGTCTTGCGGGGACGACCGGCTACGCCGGTCACGTACTGAGACTGCGGGTTCCGCGACCGTCCCCGGGCCCCGGAACCGCACCGATCCATCGGCGCTGCCGATGGTCCGACCCGAGCGCTCGGCTCACGCTGGAGCGCTCGGGTCGGACCATGTCTGGAAAAAACGGGACAGCCCTTAGACCCAGCCTCCCCCAAGACGCAATCGGGTCTGCGTGCTGAGATGGCGGGTAACGCGACAATCCACGTCGACTCTGTAAAAGTTTTACCCGACGATGCTGAAAAACCTCAGCCCGACGGTGAAATCGTCGGTTGCCGGGTGGGTCGAGCCGCAGGCTCGTTTCAATGCAAGTCAGGTAGGTCGCACGCGCTTGAACGGCAAGACCGGCGGCGCGGCACGATTGCCGCAGCGGCCGGCGGGAGCAAACGAGAGCCAGGAGTGGCGATGCGTATCGTGACGACCTCCGAGATTACGGCCGAAGCCTTCGCGCCCTACGGTGAAGTCCTGGCCGCGCCGGTGACGGAGCCGAGGCAGGATCACGCCGGTCGAATCCAGAACGCGCGCCCGACGGCCCGCGCCAATCTCGCCCTGGTGCGCAGCGACCCGTTCGACCGGCTGATGCCGCTGCGCCGTCTGGAACAGCACCGTCACTCGAACCAGGCGTTCCTGCCGCTCTCCGTCGAGGCCTATCTCGTGGTCGTGGCGCCGGACCGCGACGGCAGTCCCGACGAGGATCGGATCCGGGCCTTTCGCGTCCCGGGCCATATCGGCATCAACTACCGGGCGGGCGCCTGGCACGCGCATATGATGACCCTGCGCGAACCGGGGGTGTTCGCCATGCTGGTCCACGAGGACGGCACCGAGGCGGATTGCAGCTTTGCGCCGATCGCACCTCTGACGCTCGCCCTGCTGTGAATTGCCCAACAGATAGGCATTTACTTCATCAGGCTCGAACTCTTCCGGTTCGGTCGGGAATTTGCGCAAAAATTAGGCACCACGAGATTTGCCACGGCCGGAGCGGTCAGGCGCGTTCGGCACGATGCCTGCAAACGGCGAAAGCCGGCTGTCCGAATAGCCGGTGTGAGGATCGCGATGCCTGAGACGCCCCCGCCATTCGACCCGGATGCCTACGCGGCGCTCGCCGCCCCGCTTCTCGGGCTGGCGCTCGATCCGGCCTGGATGCCACCCATCACCGCGAACCTGCGTGTCCTGGCGGCGGCGGCCGAGCTCGTGGCCGGCTTCCCGCTCCCCGACGCGGTCGAGGCGGCACCGAGGTTCGAGGCATGAGCGGGCCTGCCATCCCTGATGCCACGACCATCGCCGCCGCGATTGCGGAGCGCCGTTCGAGCGCCCGGGAGATCGTCGTGGCCACCCTCGACCGGATCGCCCGGCTCGACGGGCGGGTGGGCTCCTTCACCGACGTGCTGCCGGAGCGGGCGCTGGCCCGCGCCGACGCGATCGATGCCGCGATCGGTCGCGGCGAGGCGATGGGCCCGCTCGCCGGGGTGCCCTTCGCGGTGAAGAACCTGATCGACGTCGCCGGCCTGCCGACCCGCGCCGGATCGAAGATCAACCGGGACCGGCCCCCGGCCGCGCGCGACGGGACCGTGGTGCGGCGCCTGGAGGCCGCCGGGGCGATCGTGGTCGGCGCGCTCAACATGGGCGAATATGCCTACGACTTCACGGGCGAGAACGTCCACGACGGCGACGCCCACAATCCCCACGCCCTCGACCATATGACCGGCGGCTCGTCCGGAGGCTCCGGCGCGGCTCTGGCGGCCGGGCTGGTGCCGCTGACCCTCGGCTCCGACACCAACGGCTCGATCCGGGTGCCGGCGGCCTTCTGCGGCTGTTTCGGGATGAAGCCGACCTACGGGCGGATCAGCCGGGCCGGCAGCTTCCCCTTCGTCGGCAGCCTCGACCATCTCGGCCCGATGGCCCGCAGCGTCGCCGACCTCGCCCTCGCCTACGACGCCCTGCAAGGCCCGGATCCCGAGGATCCGGTCGCCACCATTCGGGCGTCCGAGCCGGCCTCCCCCGGCCTGGAAGCCGGGATCGGCGGCCTGCGCATCGCGGTGGCGGGCGGCTACTTCGCCCGCGGCGGCGACCCGGAGGCGTTCGCCGCGGTCGCCCATGTCGCCGAGGCGCTCGGCGCGAGCCGCACGGTCGAGCTCCCCGAGGCCCACCGCGCCCGGGCCGCGGCCTACCTGATCACCGCGGCCGAGGGCGCGACGCTGCACCTCGACCGCCTGCGCACCCGGCCGCAGGATTTCGACCCGGCGGTGCGGGACCGGCTGATCGCCGGGGCGATGATCCCGGCGCCCTTCGTCGAGCGCGCCCAGCGCTTCCGCCGCTGGTACCGCGACGCGGTGCTGACGCTGTTCGACGGAATCGACGTGATCCTGGCGCCGGCGACGCCCTGCCGGGCGCCGAAGGGCGGCCAGACGCACTTCGTCATCGACGGCGTGACCCTGCCGGTGCGGGCCAATATCGGGCTGTTCACCCAGCCGATCTCGTTCATCGGCCTGCCCGTGGTGGCGGTACCCGTCCGGCTCGATGCCGGGCTGCCGCTCGGCGTCCAGGTCATCGCCGCGCCCTGGCGCGAGGATCTTGCCCTGCGGGTCGCCCGCCAGCTCGAGCGGGACGGGATCTGCACGGCCCCCGTGGCGGAGCTCGGCTGATGGTCATCGACGATCCCGCCGTGAAGGCCGAGGTCGAGGCCGCGTTCCGGGCCTACGAGGTCGCGCTCACCACCAACGACGTCGCCACCCTGGAAGCCCTGTTCCGGGACGATCCCCGGACCATCCGGTACGGCATCGGTGAGAACCTCTACGGCATGGAGGCGATCCGGGCCTTCCGGCGGGCGCGCTCGCCGGTGGGCCTGGAGCGGGTGCTCGCCCGGACGGTGATCACCACCTACGGGCGCGACTTCGCCACCGCCATGACCCTGTTCACCCGGGACAACGCCCCCGGCAAGACCGGCCGCCAGAGCCAGACCTGGGTGCGCTTCCCCGAAGGCTGGCGGGTGGTCGCCGCCCATGTGAGCGTGATCGCGGCGGACTAGCTTTCGCCGGCCCCGTGCATGGGCCGGAACCGGTTGGCCGCGGGCTTGCATACGGTCCAGCGTATTCCGGGCCCGCCCTCCCGGACCAACGCGAGTCCCCGATCCGACATGCTGTCTCGTCTGAAAACTCTCAGTGCCCGTGCGGCGCTCGCCGGCGCCCTCGCGCTCTCCGCGAGCACCGCGGCCCTCGCGCAGGGCACGCTGCGGATCGGCATGACCGCGTCCGACATCCCGCTGACCACCGGCCAGACCGACAATGGCGGCGAGGGCATGCGGTTTCTCGGCTATACGGTCTATGACGGCCTGATCAATTGGGACCTGTCGAGCGCCGAGCTGGCCTCCGACCTCGTGCCCGGCCTCGCCACCAGCTGGACGGTCGACGCCGCCGACAAGACCAAGTGGACCTTCAAGCTCCGGCCGGGGGTGAAATTCCACGACGGCTCCGACTTCACCGCCGACGCGGTGGTGTGGAACCTCGACAAGCTGCTGAAGTCCGACGCGCCGCAATACGATCCGCGCCAATCCGCGCAGGGCAAGACCCGCATCCCGGCGGTCGCCACCTACAAGGCGGTCGATCCGCTGACGGTCGAGATCGTCACCAAGGCGCCCGACGCGACGCTGCCCTACCAGATCGCCTGGATCATGATGTCCTCGCCCGCGCAGTGGGAGAAGGTCGGCAAGTCCTGGGACGCCTTCGCCAAGCAGCCGTCGGGCACCGGCCCGTGGAAGCTGACCCTGTTCGCGCCCCGCGAGCGCGCCGAGATGGTGCCGTTCAAGGAATACTGGGACACGAACCGGGTGCCCAAGCTCGACAAGCTCGTGCTGGTGCCGTTGCCCGAGGCCAATGCCCGGGTCGCCGCGCTCCGCTCCGGCCAGGTCGACTGGATCGAGGCGCCCGCGCCCGACGCCGTAGCCTCGCTCAAGGGCGCCGGCTTCACCATCGTCACCAACGCCTACCCGCATAACTGGACCTGGCACCTGTCCCGGGTCGAGGGCTCGCCCTGGAACGACATCCGGGTCCGGAAGGCCGCCAACCTCGCCATCGACCGCGACGGCCTGAAGGAGCTGCTCGGCGGCCTCGCGATCCCCGCCAAGGGCTTCATGCCGCCCGGCCACCAGTGGTTCGGCCACCCGACCTTCGACGTGACGTACGATCCGGAGGCAGCCAAGAAGCTGCTCGCCGAGGCCGGCTACAGCCCGGCCAAGCCCCTGAAGCTCAAGGTCGCGATCTCGGCCTCGGGCTCGGGCCAGATGCAGCCGCTGCCGATGAACGAGTTCGTCCAGCAGAACCTCGCCGACGTGGGCATCCAAGTCGATTACGAGGTGGTCGAGTGGAACACGCTGATCAACATCTGGCGGGCCGGTGCCAAGGCCGACATCTCCCGCGGCGTCTCGGCGATCAACTATTCGTACTTCATCCAGGACCCGTTCACCGGCTTCATCCGCCACCTGCAGAGCAACTTCGCCCCGCCGAACGGCACGAACTGGGGCTATTACAGCGACCCGGCGATGGACAAGCTGTTCGACCAGGTCCGCAACACCTTCGACAAGTCTGAGCAGACGAAGGTCCTGGAGAAGGTCCACGAGAAGTACGTGGACGATGCGCTGTTCATCATGATCACGCACGACGTGAACCCGCGGGCGATGAGCCCGAAGGTGAAGGGCTTCGTCCAGGCCCAGAACTGGTTCCAGGATTTTTCCAAGATCACCATCGCGACGGCGGGGCGGTAGCACCACCGACTCCCTCCCCCCACTGCGGGGGAGGGTACCTGCGAAGCAGGGGGGAGAGGGGCAGCGCGACGATACGGGTTTCAGCGCCCAGCGCGTCCTGTCCGGAGGCGTCGCTTCCCTCTGCCGACCCCTGCTGATGCAGGGGCCACCCTCCCTCGCAGAAGGGGGAGGGGGATTTTCCGGCCACGGTAAGGCACCCGATGCTGATCTACATCCTCAAACGCCTGGTCTACGTGACGCCCGTGGCATTCGGCGTAAGCCTGGTCTGCTTCATGCTGGTCCATCTCGCGCCGGGCGATGCCCTGAGCGCAGTGCTGCCGGCGGACGCGACCCAGGAGACCATCAACGAGATGAAGACCGCCTACGGCTTCGATAAGCCGTTGCCGGTCCAGTACCTGATCTGGCTGTGGCATGTGCTCCACGGCGATCTCGGCACCTCCATCGCCACCGGCCGGCCGGTGCTCGGCGAGGTCAGCCGCGCGGTGGTCAACTCGCTGATCCTCGCCTCGGTGGCGACCGTGATCGGCTTCACCTTCGGAACGCTGTTCGGCTTCGTGGCCGGCTACCACCGCAACTCGGTGGCCGACCGGGCCGCCTCCGCGCTCTCGGTCTTCGGCGTGAGCGTGCCGCATTACTGGCTCGGCATGGTCCTGGTGATCGTGTTCTCGGCGACGCTCGGCTGGCTGCCGCCCACCGGCGCCGGGCCCGACGGCTCCGGCAACTGGCGGCCCGATTTCGACCATCTGCGCTACCTGATCCTGCCGGCGGTGACGATGTCGGTGATCCCCACCGGCATCATCGCCCGGACGGTCCGCGCCCTGGTGGCCGACATCCTGGCCCAGGACTTCGTCGAGGCCCTGCGCGCCAAGGGCATGGACGAGTTCGGCGTGTTCAAGCACGTCGTGCGCAACGCCGCCCCGACCGCGCTGGCGATCATGGGCCTGCAGCTCGGCTACCTGCTCGGCGGCTCGATCCTGGTCGAGACCGTGTTCGCCTGGCCGGGCACCGGCTTCCTGCTCAACGCCGCGATCTTCCAGCGCGACCTGCCCCTGCTCCAGGGCTCGATCCTGGTGCTGGCGATGTTCTTCGTCGTCCTCAACCTGCTGGTGGACGTGATGCAGACCGCCCTCGACCCGCGCATCGAACGCGCCTGACCCGGAGGCCGATGATGAACGCACCGATCACCGCATCCGCCATGGCCCTCGACGGCGGCGTGCTCGCCCCGAGCGACGTCGCTCCCGAGGCGGCCTTCGTCCCGTCCCGCGGCTTCTGGGGTCATGTCGGCCACCGCCTGGTGCGCGATCCCGTGGCCATGGGCGCCGGCGCTCTGATCCTGCTCATCGTGGTGATCGCGATCCTGGCGCCCTGGATCACCCCGATGGACCCGTACAAGGGGTCGATGCTGCGCCGGCTGAAGCATGTCGGCGATGCCACCTACTGGCTCGGCTCGGACGAGCTCGGGCGCGACATGATCAGCCGTCTGATGCTGGGCGCCCGGCTGTCGCTGTTCATCGGGGTCACCCCGGTTCTGATCGCCTTCGTGATCGGTTCCGCCATCGGCATCCTGGCCGGCTATGTCGGCGGCTGGCTCAACACGATCCTGATGCGCACCATCGACGTGTTCTTCGCCTTCCCGTCGGTGCTGCTGGCGATCGCCCTCTCCGGGGCGCTGGGTGCCGGCATCTTCAACTCGATCGTGTCGCTGACCTGCGTGTTCGTGCCCCAGATCGCCCGGGTCGCCGAGAGCGTCACGACCGGCATCCGCAAGCGCGACTACATCGACGCGGCCAAGCTGTCGGGCGCCTCGCCGCTGACGATCATGCGGGTGCAGGTGCTCGGCAACGTCGTCGGGCCGATCTTCGTCTACGCCACCAGCCTGATCTCGGTCTCGATGATCCTGGCCTCGGGCCTGTCGTTCCTCGGCCTCGGCGTGCGCCCGCCGGAGCCGGAATGGGGCCTGATGCTCAACACCCTGCGCACCGCGATCTACGCCAATCCGGTCGTCGCGGCCCTGCCGGGCGTGTGCATCTTCGTCGTCTCGATCGCCTTCAACCTGTTCTCGGACGGCCTGCGCGCCGCGATGGAGATCCGCCAGTGAGCGTCATCCCGAGCGCCCCCGACCCGTTCGCCCGCGACCGCGGCGGACCGGCCCAGCCGCTCCTGTCGGTCTCGGGCCTCTACAAGCACTTCCCGGTCCGCAAGGCCGGGGGCAAGAAGCAGGTCGTGCGTGCCGTCGACGGCGTCGATTTCAACGTCCTCAAGGGCGAGACCCTGGGCATCGTCGGCGAATCCGGCTGCGGCAAGTCCACCACCGCCAAGCTGCTGATGGGCCTGATCGAGCGCGATTCCGGCACCCTTCTGTATGACGGCCAGGCCGTGGGCGAGCGGGCGATGCCGTGGCGGTCCTACCGCCGGCAGGTCCAGATGGTGTTCCAGGACAGCTACGCGTCGCTCAACCCGCGCATGACCGTCGAGCAGTCGATCGCCTTCGGCCCCAAGGTCAACGGCGTGCCCGGGCGCGAGGCCGTGGAACGCGCCCGCGCCCTGCTGGCCCGGGTCGGCCTGGAGCCGAAGCGCTTCGCCGGCCGCTACCCGCACGAGATTTCCGGCGGCCAGCGCCAGCGGGTCAACATCGCCCGCTCGCTCGCCCTGGAGCCGCGGCTGGTGCTGCTCGACGAGGCGGTCTCGGCGCTCGACAAGTCTGTGGAGGCCCAGGTGCTGAACCTGCTCCTCGACCTCAAGGCCGAGTTCGGCCTGACCTACATCTTCATCAGCCACGACCTGAACGTCGTGCGCTTCATCTCCGACCGCGTGATGGTGATGTATCTCGGCCGGGTCTCGGAGATCGGGCCCTCCGATACGGTGCTCGACGCGCCGGCCCATCCCTATACCGAGGCGCTGCTCGCCTCGATGCCGTCGCTGGATCCGGACAACCGCACCCAGGCCGCGCTTCTTCAGGGCGACCCGCCGAACCCGATCGACCCGCCCCGCGGCTGCCGGTTCCACCCGCGCTGCGGCCTCGCCGAGCCGATCTGCGGGGACAAGGAGCCGCCGCTCGACGCCGTCGGGCCGCTGCACCGGGTCGCCTGCCTCGCCCGCCAGCCCGGCTCCGGCCACTCTGCCGCCCCGACCCGGGCGCTCGCGGCATGAGCGCCCGGATGTCGAACCCCGAACCCGCCGTCACCCTCGAGAACCTGCGCGTCGCCTTCGGCAAGGTGCAAGTCGTAGACGGCGTCGACCTGACCGTGGAACGCGGGCAGGCGATGGCGCTCATCGGCGAATCCGGCTCCGGCAAGAGCGTCACCCTGCGGGCGATCCTGCGATTGTTCCACGAGGGACGCAGCCGGATCGAGGGCAGGATCCTGGCGGCCGGCCGGGACGTGCAGGCGCTGAGCAAGCGCCAGCTCGCCGATTTCCGCGGCGGCGACGTCTCGATGATCTTCCAGGAGCCGCTGCTGGCCTTCGACCCGGTCTACACGGTCGGCCGCCAGATCACCGAGGCGATCCAGCGCCACGAGAAGATCTCCGGCGAGGACGCCCGCAAGCGCGCGCTCGCCCTGTTCGAGCGGGTGCGGATCCCGAGCCCGGAGCGGCGGCTCGACAATTACCCGCACGAGATGTCGGGCGGGATGCGCCAGCGGGCCATGATCGCGCTCGCGCTCGCCTGCCGGCCGCAGGTCCTGCTGGCGGACGAGCCGACCACGGCGCTCGACGCGACGGTGCAGATCCAGGTGCTGCTGCTCCTGCGCGAGCTTCAGCGCGACCTCGGCCTGTCGATCATCATCGTGACCCACGATCTCGGCGCGGCGGTCGAGGTCGCCGACCGGATCGCCGTGATGTACGCGGGCAAGATCGTCGAGACCGGGACAGCCCATCAGGTCGTGCTCGACCCGCACCATCCCTACACGATCGGCCTGCTGCGCAGCCGGGCGGAGGGGGCGCTGGCCAAGGGCTCCCGCCTCCAGACGATCCCGGGCAGCCCCCCCGACCTCGCCAACCGGCCCCCGGGATGCCCGTTCGCGCCGCGCTGCTTCCTGGCCGAGGACCAGTGCCGCCGGGAAATGCCGCCGGTGGCCGAGATCGCCCCCGGTCACAGGGTGGCCTGCTGGCGGACCGAGGACGCCGCGGCGGCCTACCGGGCCGGGCCGACCCCGGTGCGTGCGGCGGAGCCGGTCCCGGCCTGAACCCCGGAGTCGACGCGTCCGCGCGAAGCCTTTATCCGGCATCGCGCGGCTTTCAGGCGGCGGATCACCGTGCGACCGGCCGCCCGAGCATCGCGATGAGCCCATCCGCCTCCGAGATCGTCCTGGTTCCCCGCGGGGAGGCCGGCCATTTCCTGCCGGCGGCGCTGGGCTGGTTGGGCAAGCCGATCACCGTCACGGCCCATCCGGGCGCGGCCAACCACATCCTGTGCCTGCCGGTTCTGGACTTCGTCCGGCTCGGCTTCCCGGAGGCGAACGGGCGGCTCGACCTCCTCGAGCCCGGCGACGTCGAGAACCTGCGCTCCGGACGGGCGGCCCTGCTGCTCGACCTGTCGAACGAGGGGCCGGGCCTCCACGCCCCGACCTTCGAGGCCTTGCACCGCAACCTGAAGGGTCTCGGCATCCCGCGGGCGCAGGTCATCCTAGTCAGCCAGAACCGGGCGCTCCGGCTCGATTACGAGCAGCTCTACGGCGAGGGCCTGCGTTTCTGGACCTTCGACTTCTTCCCGCTCCAGGTCGCCCTCTGGCTCGACGACGAGGCCGGCCCGAGGCTCTTCTCCCAGCATCCCCTCGACCGGACCGGCTACGCGCCGCTCGCTCACGCGACCGGACCGGCCCGGTTCCTCTGCCAGAACGCGGCCCTGCGCTGGCACCGGGTGCTGCTCTACCGCTGGTTCCAGATCCAGCGCCTCGACCGCGACGGCCTGATCTCGTTCCATGGGATCGGCGCGGACAACCCGAAGGCGGGTGGCATCGACGTGTTCCACGCCCCGCCGGAGATCGCGGACGCCTTCGGGCCGCTGCTCGCGGATGTCGGCACCTGGATCCCAAGGCAGGCGCGGCGGATCGATACACCGGCGCCGGGCGGCGACATGGTGCTGACGCTCGATACCCAGGCCTATGCGGCGTGCGACCTGACCATCATCTCCGAGACGGATTTCTTCGAGCTCGGCGTCGAGCGCGTCACGGAGAAGTCGCTGAAGGCCGCTGCCATGGGGCTGCCCTTCGTGATGGTGGGGGCGCCCCGCGCCGTGGCGCTCCTGTCGGAACTGGGCTTCCACACCTTCGGCAGCCTGGTCGACCACCATTACGACCGGGTCACCGACCCGATCGAGCGCCTGCCGGAGGTATTCCGCTCGATCGAGGCGGCCTGGGCCGATTGCCGGCGCGACCGCGCCGCCTGGCAGCGCCGGGCGCGGGAGCAGGCCGAGGCGAATGTCGCGCATGCGCGCCGCGGGCTGCTGCGGCAGCTCGACCGGGTGATGGTCGCGCCCCTGGTGGAGCGGCTCGCCCGGTTCATGGAAACGGGCACCCTCGTGCACTGACCCGCGCCCCGCCGTGATCCTCGAAACCTCGATCGCGCTCCTGCGCTGCACGGCCTGCGACCGCGGCCACTACGTGCCGGTGCGGTTCTGCCCATTCTGCGGGGCCGAGCAGGTACGGCGGAGAGCCGAATCGCCACCGCCACCGCCCGAGGTGCACGCACAGCCCCCGGTGGGCATCCCCCCGGAGCCCCCGCCGCCGCCCGAACCCCCACCCGAGGATCCACCCGCACCGCCGCCGGCCGAGCCTGAACCGGCCCCGCCGAAGCCGGTCTGGACGATGCGCCGGCCCCCGCGGCGGCGCGGACGGCTCGTCCGCCTCCGGCAGGCGGTCCTGGCGCTCGCGGCCATCGTCGGCCTCGCGGCCCTGGCGCTGGCGCGCCGCGACGTCGTCCCGGCCCCGACGCGGGTCGAGGTCGGGCCGGCCTGGACCGCGGTGGCGCTGAAGTCGTTCCGCAGCGTCGCGCTGCTGCGCCTCACCGCGGACGGCGCGTTCAGCCTGCGGCTCGACGGCGAGCGCGTGCAGCGGGTCAGTCCGTCGAGCGGTGCGACCGTGCGGCCCAAGACCCTCCGGAGCCTGGAATTGCGATCCGGCCGCGGCCCGATCACCGTGACGCTGACCCCGCGGGGCGAGTGAGCGGGCGGGATCCGGAGCGGTCTCAGCGGGCCGGCCGCAGCGTCTCGGCCAGGCGCCGCACCGCCGGCTCGATCACCCGCTCGGGCACAGCCGCGTAGCCGAGGAGCAGCCCGGGCTCCGGCGCGCCGGCATGGTAGGCCGAGAGTGCGACCGCGGAGATCCCGGCATCGGCGAGGCGCGCGACGGCTTCGCCATCGTCGCGTGTGGGGGCCCAAGCGGGCCCCGGCCGCGCGATGAGGTGCATCCCACCCTCCATCGGGGCGACGGCCACCACGTCCGCGGCGTGGCGGCGGGCCGCCTCGACCAGGGCCTCCTGGCGCAAAGCGTAGAGCCGCCGGGTCCGGCGCAGGTGGCCGGCGAGGTGGCCGTCCGCGATGAAGCGGGCCAGCGCCCATTGCCCGATGCCCGGGGGTGCCGGCCCGATCTCGGCAAGCGCCCGGTTCACCGGCGCCACGAGCCCGCGCGGCAGGACCAGATAGCTGAGACCGAGCGCGGGCAGCAGGAGCTTGGAGAAGCTGCCGGCATAGATCACCCGGCCGCCGCGATCGAGCGCGCGCAGCGGCGCCAGGGGACGCCCGGCATAGCGGTAGGCGCCGTCGTAATCGTCCTCCACGATCCAGCCCGCGGCGGTTTCGGCCCAGGCCAGGAGGTCGAGGCGGTTCTCCAGGCTCATGGCGTAGCCCAGCGGATAATGGTGGGCCGGCGTCACCACGGCCAAGCGTGCGCCCTGCAGGAGCGGGCCGGCTCCGGCCACCGCGAGCCCGCCGGGACCGACCGGGATCGGGACGGTGCGCAGGCCGGCGCTCGCGAGCGCCAGGGCGATCCCGGGAAAGCCCGGCTCCTCGACGAGCGCCGCCTCCCCGGGATCGAGCAGCAATTCGGCGAGCAGGCGCAGGCTCTGGCGAATGCCCGCCGTGACGATCACGTCGTCGGCCTCGCAGACGACGCCCCGCACCTGCGCGAGATAGGCGGCGATGGCCGCTCGCAGCGCCGGCGCGCCGCGGGGATCGGGCCGCTCAGCCGGTCCATGGCGCCACTCCGCCTGGAGCAGGCGTGCCCAGACCGCGTACGGGAAGGCATCGAGCGCCGGCCGGCCGAGCGCGAAGGCGTCGGGAACGCCCGGACCGGCCATGAACCGCGGGGCCGGTGTCGCGACGCGACGGGCGCCGCGCCGTGACAGGCTCGGCACGACCGCAGGCGCCGGCCGCTGCGCCGGGTCCGATCGCGGCAGGGTGTCGTCCGGCAAGGTCGCGGCGACCCGGGTGGCCGAGCCGGATCGGGCCGTCAGGTAGCCCTCGGCGATCAGTTGCTCGAGGGCGAGCACCACCGTGCCGCGGGCGCAGCCGAGATCGGCCGCCATCACCCGGGAGGCCGGCAGCCGGGCCCCGCGCGGCAGCTGGCGGTCGAGGATCGCCGCGCGCAGGCCCTCGCGCAGCTGGACATGCAACGGCGTCGGTCCGTCCGGATCGAGGCTGACGGGCAGCGGCAGCGGGCCCCGGGCCATGGCGGCAAGCGGTCCAGTCGGATTTCGGAAACCGGACCTTTTGCCTGGTCCGCCCTGCGGTCAAGCAGAGCTGCGCCAACAGGGACAAAGTCGATGTATCAGCCGCCGCACTTCCGGGACGAGACGCGCGCGGCGCAACACGGGCTCATCCGCGCCTATCCGCTCGGCCTGCTGATCACCGGCGGCGCGGCCGGCCTGATCGCCGACCCGGTGCCGTTCCTGCTGGATGAATCCGGCCCGAACGGCACCCTGCGCGCCCATCTCGCCCGCGCCAACCCGCACTGGCAGGCTCTCGCCGAAGCCGAGGAATGCCTGGTCGTGTTCCAGGGGCCGCAGGGCTACGTCACCCCCGGCTGGTATGCGAGCAAGCGCGAGCACGGCCGGGTGGTGCCGACCTGGAACTACGCCACGGTCCACGCCTGGGGCCGCCCCCGGGTGATCGAGGACGCGGATTGGCTGCGCCGCCAGGTTGCCGACCTCACCACCCTGCGCGAGACGCCGCGCGCCGCGCCCTGGGCGGTGGACGATGCGCCGGCACCGTTCGTGGCGGCCCAGCTCCGCGCCATCGTCGGCATCGAGATCCCGATCACCCGTATCGAGGGGAAGTGGAAGATGAGCCAGAACCGACCCGAGGCCGACCGCGCCGGCGTGGTCGCCGAGATGCGGGCTGAGGGCGAGACGGCGCTGGCCGAGATCGTCGCCGAGCGGAGCGGATCATGAGCGCGCGCGTCAACGCCTTCGGTCAGCCGATCGGCCCGGCCCTGCCGGACTGGACCCCGCGTCCGCGGCCGCCGCGGACGCCGATGGCGGGCCGCTTCTGCAGGGTGGTGCCGCTCGATGCCGAGGCTCATGCGGCCGGCCTGTTCGCCACCTACAGCGCGGCGCCCGACCGGCGGAACTGGTCCTACCTGCCCGACGAGATGCCGGAGAGCGAAGTCGAATTTCGCGCCCGGCTCGAAGCCCGGGCGGCGAGCGAGGATCCGCTGTTTCACACGATCCTCGACCCGGCGACCGGCGCCCCGCTGGGGATCGCCTCCTACCTCCGGATCGACCCGGGCAACGGCGTGATCGAGGTCGGCCATCTCCATTTCGGCCCGGGGCTTCAGCGCTCTCCCGCATCGACCGAGGCGATGGCGCTGATGATGGCCCGGGCCTTCGATGAGCTCAGCTACCGCCGTTACGAGTGGAAATGCGACAGCCTCAACGCGCCGTCCCGGGCGGCAGCGCTGCGCCTGGGCTTCACCTTCGAGGGCATCTTCCGTAACGCCGTCGTGGTGAAGGGCCGCTCCCGCGACACGGCGTGGTTCTCGATCACCGACACCGAGTGGCCGCAGGTGCGGGCAGGCTTCGCGGCCTGGCTCGACCCGGCGAACTTCGATGCCGACGGCCGGCAGCTCCGCGGGCTGGCGGAGCTGCGCGCCGCAGCCGGGTGAGGCTACGCCCCGGCGGCCAAAAAGGCCTCCGCGGTGCGCAGGCTCAGTGCCATGATGGTCAGAGCCGGGTTCGCAGCGAGCGAGCTCGGGAAGGTCGAGCCGTCGCAGATCCACAAGTTGTCGATGTCGAAGCTGCGGCCGACCGGATCGACCACGGCGCTCGAGCCGTCGCGCCCCATCCGGCAGGTGCCGATCGTGTGGGCGACCCGCTCCAGAACCCAGATGTCCTCGGCGCCGGCGGCCTCCCACAGGTCGCGCATCACCTTGGTGGCATGGGCGTTGAGGCGCTCCTCGTTGGTGCTGTAGCCGAAGCTGATCTGCGCCTTGCGCATCCCGCGGGTATCGGTCTCGTCGGAGAGGGTCAGCACGTTGGCATCGCAGGGCAGCGTCTCGCCGTTGATGCCGATGCCGGCGACGTGGTTGTAGCCGTCGAGATAGTCGAGCAGCTTCTGGCCCCACAGGCCGCGCCCGCGCGCCACCGCGTTGCCGAAGGTCAGCGGCACCACGCCGAGGCTCTGGATGAGGTAGCCGCCGGCGAAATCGGACCCCGCGCGGATGAAGTCCTCGGTGATCAGCGACGAGGGATAGCCGCGGTTCATCCGCACCTCGTTGGCGAAGGTGCCCCAGACCTGCGTGGCGACATGGCCCATGTAGTTGCGGCCGACCTGATCGCTCGAATTGGCCAGCCCGAGATGCAGGAGCAGCCGCGGTGTCTCGACGGCGCCCGCGCAGAGGAACACCGCGCCGCAACGCTGGCGCCGCTCCTGGCCGTCCTGGATATAGACCACCGCGGTGACCCGGCCGTCGCTGCCGCGCTCGAGCCCGTGGACGAAGGCGCCGGCCCGGATTTCGGCCCCGTGGGTGAGCGCGAGCGGCAGGTAGGTGACATCCATGCTGGCCTTGGCGCCGTTGCGGCAGCCCTGGTGGCAGAAGCCGCAATTGATGCAGGCGTTGCGGCGGGGACCGCCCTCGGATTCGAAGTCCTGCGAGACCACCGCCGCGGGGGCGTCGGCCCAGCGGATGCCGAGGGTGTCGCAGGCGCCGGCCATGAGCTGCGCCGGGGCGTTGCGCGGCACCGGGGGGAGAGGATAGCGGCGGCCGGGATCCCAGGGATAGGATTGCGGCCCCGAGACCCCGATGAAGCGCTCGACCCGCTCGTAGTACGGGGCCAGCTCCTCGTAGCTCAACGGCCAGTCGACGCCTTCCCCGGTCTCGGTATGGAGGCGCAGGTCGCGGGCATCGGCGCGGGGCACGAAGGCGCCCCAGTGCAGGGTCGAGCCGCCGACCCCGGTGCCGCTGTTATTGGCCCCGAACGCCTCCGGCGTGGAGCCGCCGCTCAGGCGCTCCTCGGTCCAGTAGATCTCGTCGGCCAGGGTCTCGTCGAACGCGAAGCGCTCGGGTGTGAAGTTCGGTCCCGCCTCCAGGGCCACGACCTTGAGGCCGGCCGCGGCCAGCCGCGCCAGCAACGGCGCGCCGCCGGCCCCGGTGCCGACGATGACGGCATCGACGGACTCGTCCGTGCGGTAGGTCCGCATCCCGTCGAGGTTCATCGGACCACCTCCGCCTGGTTCGCGCGTGGTTCCCAGGGTTCCGGCGCGTCGAGACCGACCTCATGAAAGCCCGGAAGCCCGTCCGCGATCGGACCCGGACGGTCGCCGCCGGCCCCGATGCCCGAGAAGCCGACCCGGGCCAGGGCCGCCGGATGGCCGAGCCAGAGGCGGACCGCGTCGGCGCGCAGATCCTCGAACCAGAACCGCATCCGGTCGCCGTCGAGCTGTCCGCCCAACGCCTCGGGCACCGACAGCGCGCCGCGCTCGGCGAGGGTCAGCAACGCATCCTGGCTCGACCCGTCGAGCACCGTGAAGGGGCGGCCCTGGGCGGCCCGTGCCGCCGCATCCAGGGTGCGCAGGGCGGCCCGATACGCCTCCGGGTCGGGCGGCAAAGCCACGAAGCGCCAGCCATCCCCGGCGCCGGACGCGAGACGCCTGTCGATCCGGGCGGCGAGATCCACGCCGGTCGCCGGCAGGACGCGGGCGCAGGCAGCGCGCAGGATTGCCAGCTCCACCGGATCGAGCGCTTCCGGGGCATAGGCGGGATCGTCCGGCTCCGCGCGGGCCGCGAGGGCGCCGCGCAGGCGGCTGTTGACCCGCTCGGAGCCGATCAGCGCCGCGTAGGCGGACGGCACCTGGGCGCCCCGCGCAGCATCCGCCTGCGGGTGATCGCGCCAATGGGCGCGCACGATTTCGGCCAGGGCTTCGGGCCGCTCCATCGGCAGGAGATGGCCGACGCCCTCCACGGTCACGATCCGGTGATGGGCGAGGTGCGGCGCCATCAGGGCCGTCTGCGCATCGGCGCCGAGATCCGCATCCTCGGATCCCGCGAGGATGAGGGCTGGAATCCGCAGGACGCCGATCCGCCGGCACCAATCCTCGCGGGAGCCCGCCTCGAGCCAGGCCTTCCAGGCCTCGGGGGCCGCCTGCAGCACGTCGGCGACCGCGCGCGCTTCGGTCTCCGGGTCGAGAGCCGTGCCGACATTCGACTGCACGAAGGCCCGGGCCTCGCGCTGGCGCGTCTCCGGATCGGCATCGATCCAGGCGATCATCTTGGCCCGTCGATCGTCCGGGATCGGCTCGGGGCTCGGCGGGGAGCCGGAGATCAGGACCAAATCGGTCAACCCCTCCAGGCCCGCCTCGCCGTCCTCGGAGCGGCGGGCGAGGGCCAGGGCGACCTTCGCGCCCATGCTGTGGCCGGCGATGGCGAAGCGCGCCGGCGCCCGGGCGCGGATCACGCCCGCCACGTGGTCGGCCATGGCCGCGATGGAAAAGCCCGTCGCCCCGGACGCGTCGCCGAAACCGGGAAGGTCCACCGGCAGGCAGGCCGGAATCCCCCCGAGAATGCGGGAGAACGGCGCCCAGCTTCGGGCGCTGCCGCCGAGGAAATGGAGGCACAGGAGGAGATCAGGCGCGGACATCGCACCGACATCGCGCGAGCCTGGAATGCTTCAAGCGTACGCGACGCCGCACGGCCGCGTTCGTGCGGAGTGGCGCTGTCGCGGCCGGCATGGAATCCTGACGCCGGAGCGAGGAATCATGACGTCCGACATCGATCTGGCCTGGCGGGTCGAGGAAGCCTGCCTCAACGCCTGGCCGAGCCCGCGCCAGCTTCTGGTCCACGGCTATCTGCTGCGTGCCACCGGGGGCAGCTCGAAGCGGCAGAATTCCCTGAATCCCCTGCGCGGCAGCGGCGCGCCCGAGCCGGCGATCGCGGCCGGACAGGCGCTCTACGCCGCCCTCGGGCGCCGGGCGATCTTCCGGGTGCCGGCGATCGCGCCGCAGATGGAGCCGCTCCTGGCAGGGGGCGATTACGCCGTCGTCGACGAAACCTGCACGCTATTTCGCGATCTCGACGACCTATCGGGCGGCCCGGATCCGGCGGTCAAGCTCATGCCCGCGCCCGATGCCGAGTGGCTCGCCCTGCGCGATGCCGTGAACCGGGCCGACGCGGCCGCCGCCCGGGCGTTCCGCGACACGGTCGAAACCCTGATCCTGCCGCGGGCCTTCTCGGCGGTGCCGGCGGAGGGTGGGATCGGCGCCTTCGCGTTCGGGGTGCTGGACGGCGACCTGCTGGTGATCGAGTCGGTTGCGACGGTCGAGCATCTGCGCGGGCGCGGCCATGGCAAACGCGCCGTCGGCGCGCTGCTGCACTGGGCCCGCGGGCAGGGCGCCCGGGCGGCCTGCCTCCAGGTGATCGCCGCGAATACGCCGGCGCGGGCGTTGTACCGAGGGCTGGGATTCGTGCGCGAGCTGTACCGGTATCACTACCGGGTCGGGCCGGAGCCCATCCGCTCACGCGTCGAAGAGTGACCCCTGCCGCGTCGGCGCGGTGGCGTTCGGGGCATTGCGCTTCCCGCTCGCGCCGTCGGAGGTCGGCTGAGACCGGGCGGTGCGTCGGGCGGGTTTCGCCGAAACGGACGGGTCTGAGGTCCCGTCCGGCACCGCGTTCACCGTCCCGTCGGCGAATTGCAGGCTGAGGCGGCTGGCGGCCGCGGCCTCGGCGGCGTGCCGGACCGGCAGGCCGGCGGCGTCGCGGACGAGGACGTAGCCGCGCTCCAGCACGGCCCGGTAGCTCAGCGAGCCGAGGAGATGCGCCAAGCCCTCCAGCCGGTCGCGGCGGCGCTCGACGCCGCGCAGGCCGGCCTGGGTGAGGCGGTTCGACAGGGCGACGAGGCGGTCGGCCCGGCGCGCCTGCAACGCCCGCGCCCGTTCCAGGCTGGCATCCCGGGCGACGACCAGGCGGCGGCCGAGCTGGGACAGGGCCTCGCCCTTGCGCTGGACGTCGTTGCGCAAGGCGGTCAGCGGCCGGTGATCGATCCGCGCCAGCCGCGCCCGGGCATTGGCGAGCGCCACGTCCGGCGAGCGCCGGGCCATCCGGTCAAGGAGCAGTTGCAGCCGGGCGCGGTGCCGGCTGGCCCCCGCCGCGAGGGCCGGGGCGAGGCGCGCCTCGGCGAGGTCGAGGCGCTGGCGCTTGGCCGCAAGCAGGGCATCGGCGCTCGGCAGGGCGCGGGCCAGCGCGCGCAGGTCGGACCGGTCGCGCTCGACCCGGCGGCCGATCGACCCGACCGCGCGGGCTGAGAGGTCGGCCACCGTGGCGATCAAGTCCGCGCGGACCGGCACGGCCATCTCGGCGGCGCCGGTCGGGGTCGGCGCACGCCGGTCGGAGACGTAATCGATCAGCGTGGTGTCGGTCTCGTGCCCGACCGCCGAGATCAGCGGGATCCCGCTCTCGAAGGCGGCGCGGACCACGCATTCCTCGTTGAAGGCCCAGAGATCCTCGATGGAGCCGCCGCCGCGCGCGACGATCAGCACGTCCGGGCGCGGGATGGCGCTGTTCGGGCCCAGCGCGTTGAAGCCGCGGATCGCCGCCGCGACCTCCTCGGCCGCGCCGTCACCCTGGACGCGCACCGGCCAGACCAGGACGGGCCGCGGGAACCGATCCTCCAGCCGGTGGAGGATGTCGCGGATCACCGCCCCGGTGGGCGAGGTGACGACGCCGACCACGCGCGGCAGGTAGGGGATCGCCCGCTTGTGCTCGGGGGCGAACAGCCCTTCGGCGGCAAGCTGCTTCTTGCGCTCCTCCAGCAGGGCCATCCAAGCACCGAGGCCGGCCGGCTCCAAGCTCTCGACCACGATCTGGTAGGAGGACTTGCCCGCGAAGGTGGTGATGCGGCCGGTGGCGACCACCTCCAGCCCCTCCTGGGGCTTCTGGCGCAGGCGCCCGAACACACCCTTCCAGACGACGGCGTCGATCCGCGCCTGTCCGTCCTTCAGGGAAAAATACGCGTGGCCGGAGCCGTGCTGCCCGCGATAGCCGGAGATCTCGCCGCGCAGCCGGACATGGCCGAACGCGTCCTCCAGGGTGCGCTTGAGCGCGCCCGCCAGTTCGCCGACCGACCATTCCGGCTGGTTGGCGGTGAGCACGCTGGTCGGCGGGATATCCGCCGCAGGCGAGGCTGCGGGGCGCGGAGGCGGCACGAGGGGCATGGGCGGACGCTAGAGCAAGAGGCGGAAAAGTGGAAACCGGATTTGCGCCCGATCAAACCCGCCGTTGGGGCATGTGACAGATCGGGCGAAACCGTCTGCCAGCCGGATCGCCGCTTATCGGAAATCCATCTCCCAATCGCGGCCGCCATAGAAGATGCGCAGGATCACAACGCGGTGCTCCTCAACCGTAAAGGCAACCGTGACACGCCGCGCGAAGCCGATCGTGCGCAGGCCCGGTCGGAGATCGCTGTGCAAGCTCCCGCGCTCCGCACCGTATTCGAGCCGCTGACAAAAATTGCGGATGCTCTCTTCGAAGCCCGACGCGATCACGGGTGTGCTGGCCTTCGCGACGGTGTCGTAGATCCATTCCAGGTCATCACCGGCGGCGGGCGCGTAGCTGATGCTCCGCCGTCTCACGCACTGTCCCGCAGCCGCGCTTCGTGACGCCGGCGCATCCGCTCGGCCATGTCCTCCGACGAGATCGCGCGCTCGGGATGCGTTTTCATCTCGTCGTAGGTCGCAACCACCTCGTCGCGAAGCCAGCGCTCGACGGCGGCGTCGCGCTCCTGCAGCGCGCGTAGACCGGCGCGCACCACCTCGCTCGCGCTCGCGAACGCACCGGTCTTCACCTGTGCATCGATGAAGGCGGCCTGCTCGGAGGGAAGGCTGAAGGTTCGCTTCTCGGTCGCAGCCATGCGGGCTCCTGCGATGGCGGTATGACTATATCATACGGTCGTCGGGGCGCTCCGCAATCTTGGGCGGGCCCTTGTCCGACGGAGTCAAAGCCGTCCGTGATGGAAGGCCCGACTAGGCGCCTGCGCCGGCAGCGATACCCTATTCCACCGCCAATTCACGCGGCGCGTCCGAGATCGAGACGCGGGGGACGAACAGCGACAGCACCAAGGTCAGCAGGGCCACCGCGAAAACCGTCCAGAACGTGCCGTGCAGGGCGTGCTGGAGCCCGTCGCGGATCGCCTCGCCGCCGGCTCCGAGGCTTGCGGGATCGTCGAGGAGGCGCCGGAGCTGGCTGGAATCCACCGGCGGTCCGTCGACCGGGTTGACCAAGCGGTAATTCAGCACGGCACCCAAGGCGGTGGCCCCCAGGGTGGAGCCGAGGTTGCGTGCGAAGATGTTCGAGGCGGTCGCGGCGCCGCGCTGCGCCCAGGTCACGCTGTCCTGGATGATCACGATGGCGGCGGTCGAGAGGAAGCCCATGCCCAGCCCCATCACGATCGAGCCGCAGGCCGCGACGATGGGCGAGGTCTCCGACCCCAGGGCGACGAAGGCGGTGGCGCCCAGCGGCAGCAGGGTGGCGCCGACCAGCAGCGTCGGGCGCAGGCCGAAGCGCACGAAGTTGCGCGCCGCCGTGGTGGCGCCGATCGGCCAGCCGAGCACCATCAGGGTCAAGGTCAGGCCGGCGATCAGTGGCGATTGCCGCAGCACGCCTTGGACGTACATCGGCAGGAAGGCGGTGAGCCCGATCACCGTCATGCCCGAGAGCAGCGTCGCCGCGTTGGTGGTGGCGATCGGGCGCTGCATCCACAGGCGGATGTCGAGCATCGGGTCGGCGGCCCGGCGCTCCTGGAGCACGAACAGGATGGCGGCCACGACGAAGCCGAGGGCCGGCCAGAACGCCGCCGCGGCCGAGGTGCCGGCCTCGGTCAGGGCCATCATCAGCGCGGCGATGGCCGCGGTGAACAGGGCGGCGCCCAGCGCATCGATCGGCCGGCTGCGGCGCTCGACGCTCTCCTGCAGGTAGACCAGGAACAGGCCGGCTGCGACCACGCCCACCGGCAGGTTGATCCAGAAGATCCAGGGCCAGCTCAGATGGCCGATGATCAGGCCGCCGACCAGCGGCCCGGCCACCGAGGAGATGCCCCAGACGCTGGCGAGATAACCCTGGACCTTGCCGCGCTCCCGGGCCGGGTAGAGGTCGCCGATCACCGTCAGGCTCACCGGCTGGATCGCCCCCGCGCCGACGCCCTGCACCAGGCGGAACAGAATCAGCGAGGGCATCGACCAGGCGAGCCCGCACAGCAACGAGCCGGCCAGAAAGACCGCGATGCCGAACAGCAGCACCGGGCGGCGTCCGTAGAGGTCGGACAGCTTGCCGAAGACGACCGTGGTGGCGGTCTGCGTCAGCAGGAACGAGCCGAAGACCCAAGCATAGAGGTGGAGGTCGCCGAGCTGAGCGGCGATCTGCGGCATGGCGGTCGAGACGATGGTCGCCTCGATGGCGATCATGAACATCGCCGCCATCACCGCGGCGAGGACCAGCGGGCGGCGCGTCTCGGAAGGACTGGGCATGGGCGCGGTCTAGGCCCGGGGCCGGCCCGGACCTAGCGAGGAAAACGCGCTCCCACCCGGCCCCGCTTCCGGGCCGTGCGAGAGCGCACATCCACCCTTACGCTTCGAGCTCCGCGTCGAGGTCGCGACCGCGGGTCTCGGGCAGCAGGAAGGCCGCGATGGTCCCGATCAGGCTGAAGGCCGCGAGGTAATAGGCCGGCGCCAGCCGGTCGCCGGTCGCTGCGATCAGCCAGTTGATCACGTAGTTGGTGCTGCCGCCGAAGATCGACACCGAGAGCGCGTAGACGATCGACAGCCCGGCACTGCGCACCGCGCGCGGCAACGCTTCCGGGATGCCGACGATCACCGCGGCGGCGTTGATCGAGGATAGGGCCGAGAGCAGGAACGTCACCGCGTAGACGCTGGCGGCGCTGGGGGCGCTGACCACCCAGGCGAAGGCCGGCACGGCCAGGACCAGGATCAGCGCCCGCGGCCAGATCATCACGGGGCGCCGGCCGAACCGGTCGGCGAGCCAGCCGCCCAGCAACGGGAAGATCACCGAGGCGAGGCCGAGCGCGATCGGCACCGCGGTGGCTGCGGTCTCGCTCAACCCCAGGGTGGCGCCGGCGAAGACCGGCATGTTGGTGCCCACCGCGTTCGAGACGGTCGAGGCCGCGATGACCAGGAAGGTCAGACCCAGCAGGCGGCCATGCTCGCGCAGGAGCCGCCCGAACACCGCGACCGTCGAGGAGGCCGCGTGGGGATCCTCCTCGGCGCCGCCGGTTTCGGGCAGGTGGCTCCGGATCACGAGGCCCACCGGCACGACGCACAGGCCGAGGGCGAACATCACCCGCCAGCCCCAGGCCGACATCGCCTGGTCGCCGACGATGAGCGCCAGGATGGTCGCGACGATTCCGGCGATTAGCGCCGCGCAGCCCTGGCTGGCGATCTGCCAGCTGGTCACGAAGCCGCGCTTGGCCGGCGGCGCCGATTCGAGGAGATAGGCGGTGGACGGGCCGACCTCGCCACCGAGGGCGAGCCCCTGGATGAGGCGGCCCGCGATCACGATGACCTGCGCCCAGCCCCCGATCGCCGCGTAGGACGGGCATGCGGCCAGCATCAGCATGCCGAGCGCCATCAGCGCGATGGTGATCAGCATGGCCGGTTTGCGCCCGGCCCGATCCGCGAAGGCGCCGATCAGCGCGCCGCCGATCGGCCGCATCACGTAGCCGACGCCGAACAGGGCCAGCGACGCGAGCAGGCTGTGGGTCGGATCGGTCGCCGGGAAGAAGGCCTCGCCGATCGGCTTCGCGAAGAAGGCGTAGACGGTGAAATCGTAGAATTCGAGGGCGTTGCCGAGCACCACGGCGCCGACCGCCTTGCGGTCGAGAGCGGGGTGGGGCGCGGCTCCGGATGGTAGCGTCGTCTTGGCGTCCAAAATCTTGGCATCCATCGTCTTGGCATCCATCAGCGGGCCGGCTCCCCGGACGGCGGATGCTTGGCGATTCCCCCGGATACTGGCTTGGCGCCGTCGGCGACGGCCTCGTCGTAGCCGGCAAGCCAGCGCGTGCGCGCCTGCGTGCCCTCGGCATAGGGGCAGGCCTCGCGCGCCAATCCCTTTCCGGGCGCGGCGCGGCCGAGGGCGTGCGTGTCGAGATCGTTCGGGGGCGAATCCATGCTGGCGCTGCTCCTCATTCGTCGCGTTCGCGGCGATGTAGGGCAGGTGGCGCCTGCCGGCGCGCTCAATGCAGCGTGGGATCCGCGTCCGGCGGCAGGGAGACGGCCTCGCTGAACGGAAATTCGAGCACCACCTCGCCGGCCGCATCGGTGACGACCAGGCAGGCGGTCATCAGCCGGGCCTGATTCCGGGGATCGGCCAGGGCTGCACGGATCGTGTCCTGGGCCTTCTCCCAGGCCTGGTCCGGATCGCGCAGCTCGACGCCGGTCGGATCGGTGATCGTGTCGTCACCGATCTGCGTGTGGAAGAAGTAGCGCGGCATGGCCCTCATCCCCGGTCTCGAGCGCTCCCGCGGAGCGCACCCTCACCAGATGGGGATCGGAGCGGCCGAGGTCAGCCGTTGGCGGCACGCAGCTCCGGAGCCCCGGGGACAGGGCGGAGATTGTGCACCGTCGCGGACGCCGTGCCGGCGCGGTGCAGCTTCTCCATCGCCATGAGCGGCCGCAATTCGGGCTCGGCGAAATCCATCAGCCGGGCGTTGCGCCAGCGCGGCTTGCCGGCCCCGCGGCCGAACCAGCGCGGGCGCACCTCCTCGACCAGCAGCACGAGCCGGCCCGTCCAGGATTTGCGGAACCAGAAGCGCCCCGTCAGAGCCATCGTCCCATCTCCCTGAAGGCCGGCCCGGCCATCGATCCGATGCCGCCCGGCTCTCGGCGCCTCCAATACCGGACTTGGCCGCGCAAGTACCGGTTGACCGGGCCGTTCCATCGCGGATCGACCGATATCCACAGGCCTGGGAGGGGGGATGCAGGAAGCTCAGCGCGCGAGGTGGCGCAGGACCAGCCCGAGCACCAGCAGCCAGACCAGCCCTGAGATGACGTAGACGAAGCCGCGCAGGAGCGCCGATTCCAGAGCCTGATGCGCCGAGCGCGGATCGGCCCGCCGGCTCCCGCGATGCACGGGCGGTGGCGCCGGCTCGGCGACGGAGCCGGGCGGCAGAGCCAGGTAGCGCGTCAGGCTCTCGGGCAGCTTGCGGTGGTCGGTGTTCACAGCTGTGGACGTTACGCGCCGCCGGCCGCGCGCGGCAAGGCATCCCCTGCGGGTGAATCGGCTGCCGGCGCGTGGTACAGGTCGCCGACCCCGGCGGCACGGCCGGCCCTCGGCGTCCGATCATGTCCCTGCCCCCTGTCCTGATCACGGGCGTCGCCGGCTTCATCGGCAACGCGCTCGCGCTGCGCTTCCTCGAAGCCGGCCAGCCCGTCGTGGGTCTCGACAACGTCAACGCCTATTACGACGTCGGCCTGAAGGAGGCGCGGCTGCGGCGGCTCGAACCCTTCGCGGGCTACAGCTTCGAGCGCCTCGATCTCACAGACAGCGCCGGGCTCGCCACGCTGTTCCGCCGCCACGGCTTCCGGACCGTCATCCATCTCGCGGCGCAGGCGGGGGTCCGCCATTCGCTGACCGACCCGCATGCCTACGCGTCGAGCAATCTCGTCGGCTTCCTGAACATCCTCGAGGCGTGCCGGCACGGCGGCGTGGCGCATCTGCTCTACGCCTCCTCGAGCTCGGTCTACGGCGCGGTCACGGCCATGCCGTTTTCGGTCCACCAGAACGTCGACCATCCGGTGAGCCTCTACGCGGCGACCAAGAAGGCCAACGAGCTGATGGCCCACAGCTACAGCCACCTCTACGGGCTGCCGACCACGGGCCTGCGCTTCTTCACCGTGTACGGGCCCTGGGGCCGGCCCGACATGGCGATGTATCTGTTCACCCGCGCCATCCTGGCCGGCGAGCCGATCCAGGTCTTCAACGAAGGCCAGATGCGCCGGGACTTCACCTATATCGACGACATCGTCGAAGGGATCGTCGCGCTCTCCGAGAAGCCAGCCACCCCGAACCCGGCCTGGAGCGGCGCCGACCCCGATCCCGGCACGAGTGCGGCGCCCTACCGGGTCTACAACATCGGCAACAACGAGCCGGTGGAGCTGATGCGGATGATCGCGCTCCTCGAGGAGGCGCTCGGACGCAAGGCGGAGACGATCCTGCTGCCGATGCAGCCCGGCGACGTGCCGGCCACCTACGCGGATATCGAGGATCTGACCCGCGCAACCGGCTTTCGTCCGGCGACCCCGCTGAAGCTCGGCATCGAGCGCTTCGTGGCGTGGTACCGGAGCTATCACGGCCTCTGAGCGCGCCGCCGATAGCCGAGCAGGGCCGCGATCCCGACGAAGATCGCCAGAGCCGTCCACATCCCGCCTTCGCCGAGCTTGCCGACGACGACCCACAGACGGCCCGGCTCCTCGGCGACTGTGAGCGCGACGACGCCGAGCGTGCAGAGCGTGACCAGGATCGCCAGGGCTCGAAAACTCATGGCGGCGCTCCGTTGCCGGCGCCGCCGATTGCGCGCGATCCGGCTCGATCAGCTTACGGCGCCACGGATCGCCCGTGCAATCCGATGCGGCTCCGAGCCAGCGCCGGAACGCGCCGCTTTCCAGCTTCCATCCGTCGCAGGCGGTGAAGCGCGCGGCCGGGTGTTGAGGGTCTGGCCGGCCGACTCATCCACCGGGACGACGGCTTCGCACGGCTAGGCCGTTGCACCACGGGTGTGTATTATTTAGAGCTGTTCCAGGCAGGCAAGCTCTGCTCTAAACGCTGCCGCGTCAGCGGCCATAAGGAGGAAATCCATGCGTTCTTTCGTTCTCGGCGCCGTCCTTGCCGCCCTGATCCCTCTCTCGGCGCAGGCCCAGGAGGCCGGTGATGCGGCCGCCGGCGAGAAGGCTTTCGCCCCCTGCAAGGCGTGCCACAATTTCCAGAAGAACGGCGTGGGTCCGGACCTCAAGGGCGTCGTGGGTCGTAAGGCCGGCGTCTACGAGGGCTACAATTTCTCGGCCGCTCTCAAGAACTCGGGCATCACCTGGGACGAGGCCAATCTGCACGAGTGGCTGAAGAACCCGAAGGCGAAGGTGCCCGGCACCAAGATGATCTTCCAGGGCTACCCCGACGACAAGAAGATCAACGACGTGATCGCCTACCTCAAGACCCAGTCCTGATCCGGCGCTCTCGCGCGTGAACTGAATTCCGGGGCATCCGCGCGGACGCGCGGGTGCCCTCGTGCATTCTGGGCCGGCGCAGGCGGCAAACTAGTCCGGGATGAGGCCGTTCTGAAGGCCGAGCCGCAGGGTGACGAGGTCGTTCAGCAGGTCCTTCCGGCCCTGCATGTCGAGGCCGGTCCGGTCGCCCGCCTCGTCGGGCAGGCAGGCGAGCACGTCGCGCAGCTTCGCGCCGGCCGGCGTGAGGAAGATGCTGACTTGGCGCTCGTCCGCCCGATCCCGGGCGCGCCGCACGCGACCCGAGGCCTCCAGGCGCTTGAGCAGCGGCGTCAGGGTCCCGGAATCGAGGAACAGGCGGTTGCCGATCTCCTTCACCGACAGGCCATCCTCCTCCCAGAGCACCAGCAGGACGAGGTATTGCGGGTAGGTCAGCTCATGCTGCCCGAGAAGCGTGCGGTAGGCCCGGCCGAAGGCGTGGGCCGCGGCGTAGACGGCGAAGCACAGTTGGTTGTCGAGGCGCTGCCGGTCCCGCTGCGATAGCTGGTCGACGGTCGCACGACCCGCCTGGTTCGGCTCAGCGCCGCTCTGCGAGGCAGTCGGGCCTGACATCGGTTGAACTCTCTCTGGTAAAGGCGGGCTATCGTACCGGTATGCCGAAGGGCGACTCTTAGTCAGTTCGTGAAACCTGTACAATTCTCGTAGACGGACGACGTGCCATCCATCCTCTGCGGCGTTCAGCCGTCCATGAGGGGGTGCAGGTCTCGTACCATCGCCTTCAGGCGCTCATCGAGAACATGCGTGTAGATCTGCGTGGTCGAGATGTCGGCGTGCCCCAGCAATTCCTGGACGATGCGCAGATCGGCCCCGTTCTGCAGCAGATGGCTGGCGAAGGCATGCCGCAGCACGTGCGGGCTGACGCGGTCGGGACGTAACCCGGCGGCGACCGCCACGGCCTTCAGGTCCCGGGCGAAGGCCTGCCGGGTGAGATGGCCGCTGTCGCTGTCGGCCGGGAACAGCCACGGGGATTCCTCGGGCACCGCGGCGAGGTGCGCGGTCATCGCGACCCGGGACGCCTCGGTCAGCGGGACGAGCCGCTCGCGGCCGCCCTTGCCCTTGATGAACAGGTAGCGCTCCCGGGTGGTGCCGGCGGCGCGCGGCAGGGCTACGAGCTCGGAGACGCGCAGGCCGGTGGCGTAGAGAAGCTCGAGCAGGCAGACCATCCGGCGGGCGCGCCGCGCCGGCCCCGCCTCCGTGGCGGCCGCGGCCGCATGCGCGGTGGCCAGCAGCCCGTCCACCTCGGCGATCGACAGCACCTTCGGCAGGGTCCGGCCCCGGCGCGGCCCGGAGACCGCGACGCTCGGATCGGCTTCGGCATAGCCCTCGGCATAGAGAAACTTGTGGAAGCCGCGCACGCAGGACAGGCGGCGCGCCGCCGACGAGGCCATGAGGCCCCGCGTCTCCAGATCCGCCACGAAGGCTCGGAGGCTGTGCGTATCGGCCTCCTCGAGCGGGATGCCTGCGCGGCGTAGATAGGCGAGGTAATCGTCGAGATCGCGCCGATAGGCGGCCAGGGTGTTGGCGCCGGCCCCGCGCTCGGCCGCGAGCATGTCGAGATAGGCGGCGACCTCCGGGGATGGGAGAGGAGCCGGGGCGCCGTCCGGGACCGCGCTCAACGGCTGCCCGGTTGGAGCTTCGAGGCCGGGATGGTCACGGTCATCTCCCGGGGGGTCGGGACCACGAAATTCGCCAGCGCGAACATCGCCGCGAAGACGAGACCGGCCAGGATCGCGATGGTGGCGAAGAAACGAAACAGGGTCGGCACGTCGGTCGAACCTCGGGCAGACGGGCGCAGGCAGCGGGAGGGGAGCGCACGAAAAGCCCTCCCAAGATGTCGCGAGAGATCGGTTTCCACCACGCGATCGCGGCGCTGACAAGGCCTGGAACGACACAGGGATGCGTTTCGCTGGCCGCTTGAATCGCGCTAAGAGCCTGGCGCAGGATTGAAAGCCCTCCGCGAGGCGCGTGCGGGGCGGCGACAGGGAGCCGGAGACGCCACGACCATGCGATGCTGCCGTCGATGAACGAAGGGGACGTCGGTGAACCGATCGAGGCGCGCCTGCGCCGGGCGCTGGGCCTGCGCTCGATCGTGCTCGTCGGCTTGATGGGGGCGGGCAAGAGCACGGTCGGCCGGCGCCTGGCCAGCCGGCTCGGGCTGATCTTCAAGGATGCCGACAGCGAGATCGAGGCGGCGGCCGGCCTGACCATCCCCGACATCTTCGCGATCTACGGCGAGCCGAGCTTCCGCGACGGCGAGGAGCGGGTGATCTCGCGCCTCCTGCGGGCCGGGCCGCTGGTGCTGGCCACCGGCGGCGGCGCCTATCTGCGCGAGGCGACCCGGGCGCGGATCCGGGAATCGGCCATCTCGGTCTGGCTCAAGGCCGATCTCGACGTGCTGATGCGGCGGGTGCGCAAGCGCGGCAACCGGCCCCTGCTCCACACCGAGGATCCCGAGGCGACGATGCGCGACCTGATGGCGGTCCGCCACCCGGTCTACGCGGCGGCCGACGTGGTGGTGATCTCCCGGGAAGTCTCCCACGACCGCGTCGTCCAGGACGTGCTGGAGGCTTTGGACGCGCACCTGAACGCCGCGGCCCCGAGCCCGATCGCGGCTCAATAACGAAGACTGAGCGAGCCCATCCGTGACCGAGCCCTCGACCCATCCGGTTCCCCTGACGGTCCACGTGCCGCTCGATGCCGGGCGCGACTACGACATCCTGATCGGGCGCGGCCTGATCGAGACGGCCGGCGCTCGGGTGGCCGCCCTCGGGGGCCGGCGGGCGGCGATCGTCACCGACGCGAACGTCGCCGCACTCTACGGTGATCGCCTAAGGACCAGCCTGGAGCGCGCCGGTCTCGGTTCCGGCATCGTCACCGTGGCGCCGGGCGAGGGCTCGAAATCCTATGCCGGCTACGCGCAGGTCTGCGACGGGCTGCTGGCCCTGAAGGTCGAGCGCGGCGATCTCGTCGTGGCGCTCGGCGGCGGCGTGGTCGGCGACCTCGCCGGGTTCGCGGCCGCGACCCTGCGCCGGGGCGTGCGCTTCGTGCAGGTTCCGACCAGCCTGCTCGCCCAGGTCGATAGCTCGGTGGGCGGCAAGACCGGGATCAACGCCCCGCTCGGCAAGAACCTGATCGGCGCCTTCCACCAGCCCCGCCTGGTTCTGGCCGATACGGCGACCCTCGACACCCTGTCCGAGCGCGAGATGCGGGCCGGCTACGCGGAGGTCGCCAAATACGGGCTGATCGCGGATGCCGGGTTCTTCGACTGGTGCGAGGCCAACTGGCGCGGGATCTTCTCCGGCGGCCCGGAGCGCGAGGAGGCGGTTGCCGCCTGCTGCCGCGCCAAGGCCGCGGTGGTCACCCGTGACGAGCGGGAGGACGGCGAGCGCGCGCTGCTCAATCTCGGCCACACCTTCGGCCACGCCCTCGAGCGGATCACCGGTTACGACTCGGCGCGGCTGGTGCACGGGGAGGGGGTCGCCATCGGCACGGCCCTGGCCTTCCGGTTCTCGGCCAGGCTCGGGCTCTGCCCCGGGCAGGATGCCGGCCGCGTCGCCAACCACCTGGCGCTCGCCGGCCTGCCGACCCGCCTCCAGGCGGTGCCGGGCGGCTGCGGCGACGCCGACGCCCTCGTCGAGGCGATGGCCCAGGACAAGAAGGTCCGCGACGGCGCCCTGACCTTCATCCTCGCCCGCGGGATCGGCCAGAGCTTCATCGCTCCCGGGATCGACCGGTCCGAGGTGCGGGCGTTCCTGCAGGACGAGCTCGCCGCCGACCTGCGCCCCTGACCCTGCCATCGGCCTTGCCTTGCGCCGGTCGGACCGCTAAGAGCCTGCCACATCCGGGACGGTTCAGACCGTCGCGAGATTCTGGCTCGGATCATCCCCGAGACAGGAGGTCGAGGTCGGTTCGCCGATCTTGCCGGTTGCCGGTGTAGCTCAGTGGTAGAGCAGCGCTTTCGTAAAGCGAAGGTCGGGGGTTCAAATCCCTCCTCCGGCACCATTTCCTCTGTGGGCTGGTTCAGGCGCGCAGGCAATTCGGAAAGATTCCAGCCTGTTGCAGCTGCTCCGATGGATCGTCGGGCGGCGCGCCGCGGAATTACGCCCCGTCTGTCATCGTCCGCGGAACCCGACACCCCGTCCCCGTGTAGGGCGATCGGTGCCGTTTCTCGGCGCAGCAGACGGGATACGCCATGAAAGCCGAGATCCTGGGCGTCCGGTTCGTCCACGAGGGCTGGAGCCGGTTCGGGATCACGACGGTGCGTCTCGCCGACGGCGCCGTAGTCGAGCGCGAGATCGAGGATCACGGCAATTCGGTCGGGGTCCTGCCCTATGACCCGGAGCGGAAGGTCGCCACGCTGGTGCGCGAGCTGCGGGTACCGCCCCTCTTCGCCGCCGGTGAGCAGGTGCAGCTGGAAGCGCCGGCCGGCCTGATCGACGACGGCAGCCCGGAGGAGAATGGCCGCCGGGAGGCGCTCGAGGAGGTGGGCCTGCGCCTGCACGACCTCGAATTCGTCGGCGCGACCTATTCCTGCGCCAGCCTGACGACGGAGAAACTGCACCTCTACCTCGCGCCCTACGGCCGGGCGGATCGCGCCGAGGCCGGCGGCGGCGCCGAGGGCGAGCACGAGAACATCCGGATCGTGGAGATGCCGCTCGCCGAACTCGCCGGCATGGCGGACCGGGCCGAACTCACCGACCTGAAGACGTTGACGCTGGTCCTGGCCCTGCGCGCCCGGCATCCAGAGCTTTTCGCGGCGTGAGAATCCGCTATCGCGTATTCGCGCAATGGTTGATCACCGGCGCGGTGTTTCTCGCGGTCGCCTGGATCGCGTTCCACCTGCGCTGAGCAGACCCCCGTCTCAGGAAACGAAGCGATGAGCGAAGACGCCGGCACCGCCGAACCGCACGGCCTCGACCGGGGTCTCACCAATTACGGCGACCGCGATTTCGCCCGGTACCTGCGGCGGTCCTTCGCCCGGTCCATGGGTATCTCGCGCACCCTTCTGGACAAGCCGGTGGTCGGCATCGCGATGACTCCGTCGGGGTTCAACAATTGCCACCGGAGCATGCCCGAGCTGGTGGAGGCGGTCTCCCGCGGTGTGCTCGCCGCCGGTGCCCTGCCGCGCCCGTTCCCGACCGTGTCGCTCGGAGAGGTTTTCCTCAATCCGACCAGCATGATGTACCGCAACCTCATGGCCATGGACACGGAGGAGATGATCCAGGCCCAGCCGATGGATGCGGTCGTGCTGATCGGCGGCTGCGACAAGACCGTGCCGGCCCAGCTCATGGGTGCGGCCTCGGCGGGCCTTCCGGCGATCCAGGTGGTGACCGGCCCGATGTCTACCGGGCGCCATCGCGGCCAGCGGCTCGGCGCCTGCACGGATTGCCGGGGCTTCTGGGCCAAGTACCGGGCCGGGACGGTAGATGCGGAGGAGATCGCCGAGGTCGAGGGCCGGCTCTCGGTCACGGCCGGCACCTGTGCGGTGATGGGCACCGCCTCGACCATGGCCTGCATCGCCGAGGCGCTCGGCATGTCGCTGCCGGGCACTGCCGCGATCCCGGCAGTGCATTCGGACCGGCTGGTCGCCGCCGAGGAGACCGGCCGCGCCGCCGTGCGGCTGATCCAGACCAAGATCACCCCGGCTGAGGTCATCACCCGCGAATCCGTTGAGAACGCGATCCGGGTCCTGATGGCGGTGTCGGGCTCCACCAACGCCATCGTGCACCTGACGGCCATCGCCGGGCGCCTCGGCATCCGCATCCCGTCCGAGCGCTTCAACGAAATCTCGGACGAGACGCCGGTGCTGGTCGACCTGAAGCCCGTGGGCGAGGGCTACATGGAGGATTTCCACGCCGCGGGCGGCATGGGTGCGCTGCTGCGCGAACTGCGCCCGCTCCTGCATCTCGGCACCGTGGACGTGGAGGGCCGCACCCTCACCGAGCGCCTGGACGAGCCGCCCGGCTGGGTCGACCGCTCGGTCATCCGCGCCTTCCGCAATCCGGTCTCGCCGGTAGGCGGCCTGGTGGCGCTCAGCGGCAACCTCGCCCCCGACGGGGCGATCTTCAAGCGCGCCGCCGCGACGCCGGAGCTGTTCGAATCCGAGGGGCGGGCGGTGGTGTTCACCGGCCTCGAAGACCTCAGCCGGCGGATCGACGACCCGGACCTCGACGTAGCCCCGGGCGACGTGCTGGTGCTTCAGAATGCCGGGCCGCACGCCGCCGGGATGCCTGAAGCAGGCTACCTGCCCATTCCCAAAAAACTCGCCCGGGCGGGGGTGAAGGACATGGTGCGGATCTCCGACGCGCGGATGTCCGGCACGGCCTTCGGGTCGATCGTGCTTCACATCGCCCCGGAAGCCGCCATCGGGGGCCCGCTCGGCGCCGTGCGCGACGGCGACCGGATCCGCCTGTCGATCCGGGACAAGCGGATCGACCTGCAGGTGGACGAGGCCGAGATCGCCCGCCGGCTCGCCGACCATGAGCCGCCGCCGGCGCCCAAGCGCGGCTACAAGGCGCTCTACCGGCGCACCGTCACCCAGGCGCCGGACGGCTGCGACTTCGACTTCCTGATTGGGGAGGGCGAGCCGCGCTGACGCGCGCGGCTTGATCCGCGGCCGCCCCGGGGCCATCGTTCGGCGAAGAATCGGGAGGAGTCGACCATATGACGCGCGCCTGCATCGTGGGCTGGGCCCACAGCCCCTTCGGCAAGCTCGATGAACCGGATGTCGAGGCGCTGATCGCGCGCGTGTCCGGCGAAGCGCTGGCGCATGCGGGCGTCGAGGATTCCCAGGTCGACGGCATCTATGTCGGCGTCATGAATACCGGCTTCTCGAAGCAGGGTTTCGAGGGGTCGCAGGTCGCCCTGAATCGACCGGGCCTCGCCCATGCGCCGGCGACGCATCTGGAGAATGCCTGTGCCACCGGCTCGGCCGCGCTCTACGCGGCCCTCGACTTCGTCGACAGCGGCCGCGGCCGGGTCGCCCTGGTGGTCGGCGCCGAGAAGATGACGGCGAAGTCCGTGGCTGAGACGGGCGACATCCTGCTCGGTGCTTCCTACCGGAAGGAGGAGGCCGACATCGAGGGCGGGTTTGCCGGCGTGTTCGGGCGGATCGCGGCGGGCTATTTCCAGCGCTACGGCGATCGCAGCGAGGAGCTGGCGCGGATCGCCGCCAAGAACCACCGCAACGGCGTCGCCAACCCCTACGCGCAGCTGCGCAAGGATCTGGGCTTCGCGTTCTGCAACACGGTCTCCGACAAGAACCCCTACGTGGCGGCGCCGCTCCGCCGGACCGATTGCTCGCTGATCTCGGACGGGGCCGCCGCCCTCGTGGTGGCGGATGCCGAGACCGCCGAGGGGCTGGCGCGGGCGATCGGCTTCCGCGCCCGGGCGCATGTCAACGACATCCTGCCTCTGTCGCGCCGGGATCCGACCGAATTCAAGGGTGCGCGGCTCGCCTGGGAGAAGGCGCGGGCGCAGGCCGGGATCGGCAATGACGACCTGTCCTTCGTCGAGACGCACGATTGCTTCACCATCGCCGAACTCATCGAGTACGAGGCGATGGGTCTGGCCGAGCCGGGCCAGGGCTACCGGGTCGTGCGCGAGGGCCTGACCGAGAAGGGCGGCCGCCTGCCGGTCAATCCCTCCGGCGGCCTGAAGGCCAAGGGCCATCCGGTCGGCGCCACCGGTGTCTCGATGCACGTGATGGCCTGCCTCCAGCTCATGGGTGAGGCCGGCGAGATGCAGGTCCCCGGCGCGAACCTGGCCGGGATCTTCAACATGGGCGGCGCGGCGGTGGCTAATTACGTGTCGATCCTGGAGCGGCGGCGGTAGCGCCACTCCGTATCGGGCCAGCGGAGGAGGGGGATGACTCCCCCCTCAGCCGAGCTTGTCGAGCGCCTGCTTGAGGTCGGCGATCAGGTCGGCCTCGTTCTCCAGGCCGATCGACAGCCGCACGGTCTCGGGGCCGACCTGGGCGGCTTCCTTCTCGTGCTCCGGCAATTGCCGGTGCGTGGTCGAGGACGGGTGGATCGCCAGCGACTTGATCTCGCCGATGTTCACGAGGTGCGAGATCAGCTCCAGCCCGGCGATGAAGGCCAGCGCCGCCGGCTCGCCGCCCTTCAGCGCGAAGGTGAAGATCGAGCCCGGCCCCTGCGGGGTATAGCGCCGCGCCAGCTCCTCCCCGGTCTGGCCGGGCAGGCCGGGATAGCTCACCCAGGCCACCGCCGGATGGTCCTTGAGGAAGGCGGCCACCGCCCGGGCATTGGCGCAGTGGCGCTCCATGCGCAGCGGCAGCGTCTCGATGCCCATCAGGGTGAGGAACGCGTTCATCGGCGACAGGCCGGGGCCGAGGTCGCGCAGGCCGAAGAACCGGCAGGCCGCCGCGAAGGGGGTCTCCGGGAAGCTCTTGGTCAGGACCAGGCCGTCATAGTCCGGCCAGGGCTCGGTGATCAGGTTGTAGCCGCTGGTCCGGGTCCAGTCGAAGGCGCCGGCATCGCAGATCATGCCGCCGATGGTCTGGCCGGAGCCGCCCAGGAACTTCGAGGTCGAGTGCACGACGATGTCGGCCCCGTGCTCGATCGGCCGGATCAGGGCCGGCGAGGCCAGGGTGTTGTCGACGACGAGGGGCAGGCCGTGACGGCGCGCCACCGCGGCGATGCCGGCGAGATCCATCACCGACGCGCAGGGGTTCACGATCGATTCGCAGATGATCGCCCGGCAATCCGGCGTGATCGCGGCCTCGAAATCCGCGGGGGTCATGCCGCGGGCGAAGCGCGGCTTCAGATCGTAGCGGCCGTCGAGGCGGCGCATCAGGCCGAGGGAGCCGCCGAACAGGCGCGGCGAGGCCACGTAGGCGTCGCCGCTCTTCATCAGCGTCATCAGCACGAGCAGCATCGCCGATTGCCCGGACGACACCGCGACGCCCGCCTTGGCGCCTTCCAGGTCGGCGACCCGGCGCTCCAGGGCGGCCACCGTCGGGTTCGAGCCCCGCGAATAGGAGAAGCCGGACCGGCGGCCCGCGAAGATGTCGGCCGCCTGTTCGGTGGAATCGAACACGAAGCCGTTGGTGAAGTAGATCGGCTGGACCCGGGCGCCTGTGGCGGGGTCCGGCGCCGCGCCGGCATGGATGGCCCGGGTCGCGAAACGGTACTTGCGGCTCAATTCCGTCATGGCTCTCGGTCGGCTGTTCGGCGCCCGGATCGTCGCTGCGCCCGAGCCGGAAGAGGCTTCACGCCGCGCGACGGATGAAGGCCTGCAGGGTTCGGACCAGGGTGGTCGGCTCGTAGGGCTTCGGGATGAACCGGGCGCCCTCCGGCATGTCGTTGGGGCCGGGCGTGCCCATGCCGGACACGACCAGCACGGGAATCGTCGGCCAACGATGCGCCACGAGGCGGGCGAGGGCGAACCCGTCCATCGAGCCCTGCGGCATGTCGACATCCGTCATCAGGACGCCGACATCGTCGCGGTTTTCCAGGACCTTGAGCGCCTTGTCGGCGTGGCTGGCTTCCAGCACGGTAAATCCGGCATCCGCCAGGGTGTCGGACGCCTCCATGAGCAGGAGGCCGTCATCCTCCACCAGCAGCACGACGGGTTGGTCGGACGGGCTCTCTGTCATCAGACCTGCGGAGGTTCAGTCGCGACGCGCGAAGCCCGCGCCGTATTCCCCGGGCCTGCCCCCGTCAAGGCGCGGGGGCCGGGCGTAGGACAGCCGTCTCAGGCCGCCTCCTCGCGCTTGCCCAGGCGCTTGTCGAGATAGGTGTCGACGGTCTGGGTCAGCTCGTCCACCTTGCCGTCGAAGAAGTGGTTGGCGCCCTCGACCACCTGGTGCTCGATGATCACGCCCTTCTGGACCTTCACCTTCTCGATCACCGGCATGACCTCGCGGGCCGGCGCGACCCGGTCCTCGGAGCCGTGCACGAACAGGCCGGAAGACGGGCAGGGGGCCAGGAAGGTGAAGTCGAAGCGGTTAGCCATGGCGGCGATCGAGATGAAGCCCTCGATCTCCGGTCGGCGCATGAGCAGCTGCATCCCGATCCACGCACCGAAGGACACGCCGGCGATCCAGCACGACTTCGCCTCCGGGTTGACCGACTGCACCCAGTCGAGCGCCGCAGCCGCGTCGGACAGCTCGCCCGAACCGTGGTCGAACGAGCCCTGGCTGCGCCCGACCCCGCGGAAATTGAAGCGCAGGGCTGCAAAACCGCGATTGGCGAAGGTGTAGAAAAGATTGTACACAATTTGATTGTTCATCGTGCCCCCGAACTGGGGGTGCGGGTGCAGCACGATGGCGATCGGCGCGCCGCGCTTCTTGGGGGCCTGGTAACGGCCTTCCAGACGTCCGGCCGGGCCGGTGAAGATGACTTCAGGCATCGTTCGACTCTCGTTTCAGCGGTCGCCGGCCGCGCGATCGTGGGCAGTGAAAAGGCAGCCTTGACTCGCCGCACGCACACCATACAAACGCTCTTAGAACAGTTCTAGGCGATTAGAACTATTCTAAAGTATGTGAGCTTGCGGGAAATGCTTGCTCCCTGCACCAGCCGTTCGGTTGGCGAGACCTCATTTGTCGGCGCGCCTTAGCACGGCGGACCGGTGCGCGGGCAAGGAATTGTAACGCGCCGTACCCAGGGGACGACACGGAATCAGCATGAGCCGGGCCCGCGCCTATCTCGATCACAACGCGACTGCCCCGGTCCGCCCGGCCGTGGCAGAGGCGGTGGCGCGCGCGCTGATGCTCCCCGGGAACCCCTCATCGATCCATCAGGAGGGCCGTGCCGCCCGCGCGGCCCTGGAATCCGCCCGCGCGCAGGTCGCCGCCCTGGTGGGTGCTCGCCCGGCACAGGTGGTGTTCACCAGCGGCGGGACGGAGGCCGCGAATGCGGTCCTGTCCGGGGCGCTCGGGCGCCGTGGGCAGCCGAAGCCGACGCGCCTGCTGCATTCCGCGACGGAGCACCCCTGCGTGGCCGCCGGCCACCGTTTCCCCGAGGGCGCGGTCGAGCAGCTTCCGGTCACCCCCGACGGCGTGATCGACCTCGCTGTCCTTGAACGCCGGCTCGCCGCGCTGGCGGGCGAGAGCGTGCTGATCTCGGTCCATGCCGCCAACAACGAGACCGGGGCGGTCCAGCCCCTGGCCGACATCGTCGCCCTGGCGCGCGCGCATGGCTCAGCGCTGGTGCACAGCGATGCCGTGCAGGCTGTGGGCAAGATCGCCCTCGACATGGGCGCCCTCGGGCTCGATGCGCTTACCCTGTCGGGCCATAAATTCGCGGCCCCGAAGGGCGGCGGCGCGATGATCCTCGCCGACGACGTGGCCCTCGACGACGCCTTCCTGCGCGGCGGCGGTCAGGAGCGCCGGCAGCGCTGCGGGACCGAGTGCCTGCCGGCCATCGTCGGCATGGGCGAGGCGGCGCGCCTCGCCGGCGAGGCGCTCGACCGGGAGGCCGCACGCCTCTCGGCCCTGCGCGACCGGATCGAGACCGGCCTCCTTGCCCAGGCGCCCGACGCGGTGGTGTTCGCCGCTGGCGCCGTTCGCCTCCCCAACACGCTCAGCTTCGCGGTCCCGGGTCTCGATGCCCCCGCGGCGCTGATCGCCCTCGACCTCGCCGGCGTGGCGGTGTCGTCCGGCTCGGCCTGCTCCTCGGGCAAGGTCGCACGCTCGGCGACGCTGGCGGCGATGGGCGTCGATACCAAGCTTGCCGGGGGGGCGCTGCGCGTCAGCCTCGGCTGGAACACGGTGGACGAGGATGCGTCATGCTTTCTCGACGCCTTCGAACGGGTCTTGCAGCCCCTATATAAGCGGCGAGGGTGCGCGGCCTGAGCGGCCGCGTCCCACGCTTTCCGAAAGACGCTTCCCGGTCCTTGAAACCGGGCTTGCCAGGAGACGCTGATGCCTGCCGTGCAGGAAACAATCGACCGGGTCCGCTCGATCGACCTCGACCAGTACAAGTACGGGTTCGAGACCACCATCGAGATGGAGAAGTCCGCCAAGGGCATCTCCGAGGATGTCGTGCGCTTCATCTCGGCCAAGAAGAACGAGCCGGCTTGGCTGCTGGAATGGCGCCTCGACGCCTACCGCCGCTGGCTCACCATGAAGGAGCCGGACTGGGCGCGCGTCTCGTACGACAAGGTCGATTATAACGACATCTACTACTACGCCGCGCCCAAGCGCCCGGCGGCGATGTCGCTCGACGAGATCGATCCCGAGATCCTGAAGACCTACGAGAAGCTCGGCATCCCGCTGCGCGAGGTCGAGGTGCTGGAAGGCATCGCGCCGGAGCGCCGCGTCGCGGTCGACGCCGTGTTCGACTCGGTCTCGGTGGCGACCACCTTCAAGAAGGAGCTCTCGAAGGCCGGCGTGATCTTCATGCCGATCTCCGAGGCGGTCCAGGAATATCCCGAGCTGGTCCAGAAGTACCTGGGCACGGTGGTGCCCTCGACCGACAACTTCTTCGCGACATTGAACTCGGCCGTCTTCTCCGACGGCTCGTTCGTCTACATCCCGCCGGGCGTGCGCTGCCCGATGGAGCTGTCGACCTATTTCCGCATCAACGAGCGCGACACCGGCCAGTTCGAGCGCACGCTGATCATCGCCGACAAGGGCTCCTACGTCTCGTATCTGGAGGGCTGCACCGCCCCGAAGCGCGACGACAACCAGCTCCATGCCGCCGTGGTCGAGCTGGTCGCCCTGGACGACGCCGAGATCAAGTACTCGACGGTCCAGAACTGGTACCCGGGCGATAACGAGGGCAAGGGCGGCATCTACAACTTCGTGACCAAGCGCGGCGATTGCCGCGGTGCCCGCTCGAAGATCTCCTGGACCCAGGTCGAGACCGGCTCGGCGATCACTTGGAAGTACCCGTCCTGCATCCTGCGCGGCGACGAATCCCGCGGCGAGTTCTACTCGATCGCGGTGTCGAACGGCATGCAGCAGGTCGATTCCGGCACCAAGATGATCCATCTCGGCAAGAACACCACCAGCCGGATCATCTCGAAGGGCATCTCCGCCGGGCGTTCGCAGAACACCTATCGGGGCCTCGTCTCGGCCCACAAGAAGGCCAAGAACGCCCGCAACTTCACCAATTGCGACTCGCTGCTGATCGGCGACCAGTGCGGGGCGCACACCGTGCCCTACATCGAGTCGAAGAACGCCTCGGCGGTATTCGAGCACGAGGCGACCACCTCGAAGATCTCCGAGGACCAGAAGTTCTACTGCCTGCAGCGCGGCCTCTCCGAGGAGGAGGCGACCGCCCTCATCGTCAACGGCTTCGTCCGCGACGTGCTGCAGCAGCTGCCGATGGAGTTCGCCGTGGAGGCCCAGAAGCTGATCTCGATCAGCCTCGAAGGCTCGGTCGGCTAAGTCCAGAGCGGATCGGATACCCCAGGCGATCGCGGCACCCCCGCGGTCGCCTTCCGGATCGCGTGACGGCTCTCACGCGCGGCATCCGGAGCTGAAGGCCTTCGAAATGGCCGTCTCGGTGACGGCGATAAGGAACTGACGGCACGCGGTCGGCGCATGAACCCGGCTCGCCGTTCGATAGGACTTGAACTAACATGTTGGAAATCAAGAACCTCGTCGTGCAGATCGAGGACAACCGCATCCTGAATGGCCTGAACCTGACCGTGAACGACGGTGAGGTCGCGGCGATCATGGGGCCGAATGGGTCGGGCAAGTCGACCCTGTCCTACGTCATCGCCGGCAAGGAGGACTACGAGGTCCTCGACGGCGAGATCCTGCTCGACGGGCAGAACGTGCTGGAGATGGCCGCCGACGAGCGCGCCGCGGCCGGCATCTTCCTGGCCTTCCAGTATCCGCTGGAGATCCCCGGCGTCGGCACCATGACCTTCCTGAAGGCGTGCCTGAACGCGCAGCGCAAGGCGCGCGGCGAGGCGGAGATCTCGACCCCGGATTTCATCCGGAAGGTCAACGCCGCGGCGGACAAGCTCGAGATCAACAAGGAGATGCTCAAGCGCGCCCTCAATGTCGGCTTCTCCGGCGGCGAGAAGAAGCGCATGGAGATCCTCCAGATGGCGCTGCTCGAGCCGAAGTTCTGCGTGCTCGACGAGACCGATTCCGGCCTCGATATCGATGCCCTGCGCATCGTCTCCGAGGGTGTGAACGCGCTGCGCGCGCAGGGCCGCTCGTTCCTGGTGATCACCCACTACCAGCGTCTGCTCAACCACATCGTGCCCGACACCGTGCACGTCATGTCGAAGGGCCAGATCGTGAAGACCGGCGGCAAGGACCTGGCGCTCGAGCTCGAAGCGTCGGGCTATGCCGAGTACCGCACCAACGAGGCCGCGTAAGCCCATGGCCGACATCCAGAACCTGCGCACCAGCGCCGAGACCGGGCTGTCGAACCTGTTCGAAGCCGCGCGTAAGGGCTTCGCTTCGGAAGAGGCGATCGCCCGCGAGGAGGCGTTCCGCTTCTTCGAGGCCGCCGGCTTGCCGAGCCGGCGCGTCGAGGCGTTCAAGTACACCGACTTGCGCGCCGCCATGAAGGAGGCGGTCCCGCCGGCCGAGGCGCCGTCGCCCGAGGTCGCTCAGGCCGCCGTCGCGTCGGCCAAGGGGTTTGCCGGCCTCGATGCCGCGCGCCTGACCTTCGTGAACGGTCATCTGATCCGTCCGCTGTCGGACCTCGACGGCTTGCCGGCCGGCCTCACCGTCACGCCGCTCAACGACGCGATGGGCAAGGGCGATGCGCGCCTGCGTCTGCTGGCCCCGGTCGAGCAGGCGCGAGAGAACCCGGTCTTCCAGCTCAACACCGCCTTCCTGGCCGACGGCGCCCTGATCTCGGTGGCCCCCGGCACGAAGATCGAGCGGGCGCTGCATCTGCGCTTCGTCGGCACCGGGTCGGAGGGCTTCTCGACCGCCACCCGCGTGCTGGTCGATCTCGGCGCGGGTGCCGAGCTGACCCTGCTGGAAAGCCACGAGGGGCCGGACGATATCACCTACCAGCCGAACGATGCGCTCGATGTGCGCGTCGGCAAGCAGGCAGTGTTCCGCCACGCCCGGCTCAACCGTGAGGGCAAGGCCGCCATCGCGCTCTCGACGATCAGCGTACGTCTCGACGACGAGGCGCGCCTGGAGACCGTCAACCTGGTCACGGGTGCCGTCCTCTCGCGCCACCAGATCTTCATGCATGTCGCGGGCGAGAACGTGAACGCCGTCGTCAACGGCGCCGCGATGCTGGGCGACGGCCAGCTGGCGGACTCGACCCTGCTGGCCGATCATGCCGCCGTCGGCGGCGTCGGCCGGGAGATGTTCAAGACGGTGATCGACGGGGACGCCACCGGGGTGTTCCAGGGCAAGATCATCGTGCGCCAGGCGGCCCAGCAGACCGACGGCAAGATGAAGTCGGATTGCCTGCTCCTCAGCGACGAGGGGCAGATGATGAACAAGCCGGAGCTGGAGATCTTCGCCGACGACGTCGCCTGCGGTCACGGCGCCACCTGCGGCGCGCCGGATGAGGACCTGCTGTTCTACCTGATGGCCCGCGGCCTGCCCCGTGCGGTGGCCGAGAGCCTGCTGGTCCAGGCCTTCATCGGCGAGGCGGTCGAGTCGGTCTCGCACGAGGGCGCCCGTGCGGCGCTGATCGGCGAGATCGAGGCCTGGCTCGCCGCGCGCGCCTGACCCATCGGCCGATCTCGTCCCGAGGTCGGCCGAGGACGCGGACCCGAACCCCCGGAACCCGGCAAGGCCGTCGCGTTGGGCGGTTCGTGGGTCGCCAAGAACTTCGGAGGCCTCTGCCGAGACCTCCGCTTCTCTCCGGCCCCTCGGATCGAGGTGGCCCATGGGACGGACTTAGGTCTCAGAAGGTCGCGACAATGAACGCACCCGTCCTCACCAAAGGCTACGACGTCGCGGCGGTCCGCCAGGACTTCCCGATCCTGTCGCAGACGGTCTACGGCAAGCCGCTGGTCTATCTCGACAACGCCGCCTCGGCGCAGAAGCCCCGACAGGTGATCGACGCCATGGTCTCCTGCATGGAGACCGGCTACGCCAACGTCCATCGCGGCCTGCACTTCATGGCGAACGCCGCCACGGAGGGGTTCGAGGGTGCCCGCGAGACCACGCGCCAGTTCCTCAACGCGGCCTCCACGGACGAGATCATCTTCACCCGCAACGCCACCGAGGCCTACAACCTCGTGGCCTCCAGCATGGGCTGGGCCGGGCTGATCGGCGAGGGTGATGAGATCATCCTGTCGATCATGGAGCATCACTCCAACATCGTGCCCTGGCACTTCCTGCGCGAGCGGCGCGGGGCCGTGATCAAGTGGGCGCCGGTGGACGAGGACGGCAACTTCCTGGTCGACGAATACGAGAAGCTGTTCACGCCGCGCACCAAGATGGTGGCGATCACGCATATGTCGAACGTGCTGGGCACGGTAACGCCGGCCGAGGAGATCGTCCGCATCGCCCATGCCCACGGCGTGCCGGTTCTGCTCGATGGCGCACAGAGCGCCGTCCACCAGCCGGTCGACGTGCGCGCGCTGGACTGCGATTTCTTCATTTTCACCGGCCACAAGGTCTACGGCCCGACCGGCATCGGCGTCCTCTACGGCAAGAAGGAATGGCTGGAGCGGCTGCCCCCCTATCAGGGCGGCGGCGAGATGATCCGGACCGTCAGCCAGGATACGGTGACCTACAACGACCCGCCGCATCGGTTCGAGGCCGGGACCCCGGCGATCGTCGAGGCGGTGGGGCTCGGAGCGGCGCTCGAATACATGCTGGGGTTGGGCCGGGAGAACATCGCCGCGCACGAGGCGATGCTGACCCGCTACGCCCACGAGCGGCTCGGCGCGATGAACGCCCTGCGGATCATCGGTACGGCCAAGGGCAAGGGCGGCGTCGTGAGCTTCGAGATGAAGGGGGCGCACGCCCACGACATCGCCACGGTGATCGACCGCCAGGGCGTGGCGGTGCGTGCCGGGACCCATTGCGCCATGCCGCTGCTCACGCGCTTCGGCGTGACATCCACCTGCCGGGCCTCGTTCGGCCTCTACACGACCACCGCCGAGATCGATGCCCTTGCCGAGGCGCTCGGCAAAGCCGAGATGATGTTCGCCTGATCGGCGCAAAGTCCCGACCCTGATCGTGCGGGCGATGCGCGAGCTGCGATGAAACCGGTTCCGTCTGCGCGGGCCCGGGGGAGAAGGAAACCATGAGCACCGACGCCACAATCACCGGCGGCGCCAACGCCCCCGCGGTCGAAGCCGCCTCGGCGATCCCGCCGGCCGAGCTGGACCGGCTGACCGACGACATCGTCGCCGCGTTGAAATCGGTCTACGATCCGGAGATCCCGGCCGACATCTACGAGCTCGGCCTAATCTACAAAGTCGATATCGGCGACGACCGGAAGGTCGCGATCGACATGACGCTGACGGCCCCGGGCTGTCCCGTCGCCGGCGAGATGCCGGGCTGGGTCGAGAACGCGGTCAGCGCCGTGCCGGGCGTGCAATCCTGCGCCGTGACCATGGTGTTCGATCCGCCGTGGGATCAGAGCCGGATGTCGGACGAAGCCCGCGTCGCCCTCGACATGTGGTAGGGCCCGTCAGGCTGCTTCACGCCATTGGCTCGAAGCAGTCGATCGCAGACCGCAGACACCCGTCGCAAGGGCCTGCCAAGGCACGGTGGCCCATGCGACGGCTAAACCGTCGGGGATTTTGGGCCGATACCGGCATAACACGACCGATCCGGACGGACATGATTGCTATTCCCGCGATCGGACCCGCTGAGCCTTCGGTCGAGCGCTTTTCAAACACGCAGCATCCAGCGCTCCGGATGAAACGATAGACAAATCCATTGCATCTCAGCTTGCTTCAAATCGGACATTCAGCGCCACCGCGCCGCCTTCGTGTATCAATCCAGGCGGGTTTTTAAGCGTTCGCTAACCACGATTGCCCACAGCAGCAGTCCGGCGGCCGGTATGCGCGGCGTCGCTCGATGCGAATGGTGGGGACGGATGGGTCCGGGTTACGTGATCGCGGCACTCCTCGAAGGGGCCGGGCTCAGCGGTCTGGTGGTTGCCGCGTTCGTGATGCGTACGGAGCGGATGGCACGCGTGGCCGAGTTGCGCACGGTGCTGCGAACCGGTCAGTCGTCGACCGCTGTCGTGAAACCTGCGGTGCCACGGCGTTGGCGCATGGGCGCGCCGCGCATCGTCAGCGTACCGGTCGTCGTGCAGCCCCGCGGCGCCACGCGGCCGAGGGAATCCGCCGCCCGCTCGGCCCTGGGCCGCGCCTTCGTGCAGGCCGCCCCGCTGCCCGCTCGCGGCATGGCCGCCTCGATCAGCGCAGGATGACGTCGAGGCCGCTGCCGAGCAGCGTGACGGCGCTGAGCAGCAGCATGAATTTCAGGTCTTCGAAACGGGCGCTCATGATCGATCCTGACCTCTAAGGGTGCGGGTTGCTGTCCGGGTGCTGAATTATCGTCCGATGAACGGCTTTTTCGCGAGTCGTTTCAGGAACTGTTAGGCATTGGTCCGCGCTTTCCATTCGGTAACGTTGATGACCGGTTAAGATCGCTGCGTCGTGCTGGATCCGTCTTAACTTCGGCTCGGCAGGGTCGCGGTGCGGGGCCGCACGGTCATGCAGCAACAGGAAGGGCGCAGGCCTATGACGCAGCCATCGGCCAGCCCCGTCCTGCGGGTGCGCGACTGGCTTTTCCGGGATCGGCGGACGGGCGCCATCACCGTGGCGCAGTGGCCCAACCTGCCGCTCTGGCTGTTTTTCGGCCTCATGCTCGCCGCCTGGCTCGCCCGCGGCACCGAGCCCGCCGCCACGTGGCTGAGCCTTGCCGCCGACGTCGCGCTCGGCTGGTGGGCGATCGATGAGCTCGTCCGCGGCGTCAATCCGTGGCGGCGGCTGCTCGGTCTCGCCACGCTGATCGGTCTCGCAACCCTGATCGCCCTGCGGGGCGGCGGCTGACGCGGCTCTCGGCTGACTTGACCCGTCCAGCAACCCGAGCGTGTTCCGCTTGACCGCTTCTCCGGGAGCGTTGGACCAATTGACGCGACGGGCGATTATAGCTGCGTCGATCGACCATGCGTCGAAGACCAGTCTCTCGATCGAAGACATTAGATCTCGCACGGCGATATAGGATGAGATTTGAAATTCAGAATGCGTTTCGTCCTCAGTAAACTACTGAGAAGCGTAACGGTGGATTGCAGCGCGGCCAAAAGTCATGAATGGTCGCGCCGGATTTCGACCCGAGTCGTGCCGGCCCCGTGGGCGCATGCTCCCACGCTCGGCTTCTATGGGGGCTGGAAGGCAGGATGAGCGACGCAGTACGCTTCGGATCGGACGATGCCGCACCTCGTTTCGAAGAGGAAGAGCGGCTTCTCGGCCGGATTGCCGGCATGCTCAACTTGCCCGTCGCGGTCTTTCGGCGCGGCCACGCCGCCTATTCGCCGGACAAGGGTCCGACCGCGTCCGAATGCGCGACGATGCTGGCGGCCTTCACGCGCATCCGCGACCCGGATGCCCGTCGGGAATGCCTGGCGATGGTCGAGGGCCGCGCGGACGCGTAGCCGGGCGGGCCCCTCCCGCTGTGCGCCGGCACACATCGTCCCGCTGAGAGCCGCGCCCGTCGCGTGCTATAGGGGCGCCCGCTTCCGATAGCGGCCCGCCGATCGGCGGGTTGTGTGGACCGTCGCGATGTCCTCGGCAGCGGCATCCCTCAAGCCGGGACGATCGTCCCCGGCACACGATGCCCCGCGTTCGATTCAGGCCCTGATGCCGATTATCTCCATCTCGAAGCTGTCGAAGACCTACAAGTCGGGCTTCACCGCGCTGAGCAACATCGACCTCGCCATCGAGCGCGGCGAGATCTTCGCGTTGCTGGGCCCGAACGGGGCCGGCAAGTCGACGCTGATCAACATCGTCTGCGGCATCGTCACGCCGAGCTCAGGGACGGTGATGGTCGATGGCCACGACATCGCCGCGGATTACCGCGCCGCGCGCCGGGCCATCGGCCTGGTGCCCCAGGAGTTGACCACCGACGCCTTCGAGACGGTGCTGAACACGGTGAGCTTCTCGCGCGGCCTGTTCGGGCTGCAGCCGGATCCGGGCCATATCGAGACGATTCTGCGGGCCCTATCCCTCTGGGACAAGCGCGACAGCCGCCTCATGACCCTGTCCGGGGGGATGAAGCGCCGGGTGCTGATCGCCAAGGCGCTGTCGCACGAGCCTCGGGTGCTGTTCCTCGACGAGCCGACGGCCGGCGTCGACGTGGAGCTGCGGCAGGACATGTGGGGGCTGGTGCGCGACCTGCGCCAGCAGGGCGTCACGGTGATCCTGACGACCCATTACATCGAGGAAGCCGAGGAGATGGCCGACCGCATCGGCGTCATCCGGCGGGGCCAGATCATCCTGGTCGAGGAGAAGGCGGCGCTGATGCGCAAGCTCGGGCGCAAGCAGCTGACGCTTCAGCTCCAGGCGCCGATCACCGAGGTTCCGCCGGAGCTGTCCGATTACGGGCTGCTGTTGGCCGGCGACGGCCGCGAGCTGGTCTACACCTACGACACGCGCGCCGAGCGGACCGGCATCACCGGGTTGCTCACCGGCCTGGCGGCCGCCGGCATCCGGTTCAACGATCTCCATACGGAACAGTCCTCCCTCGAGGACATCTTCGTCGGCCTCGTGCGCGAGGGCGAGGCGAGGGCATGACAACCGGCACGAGCGCAACGATGAACATGAACTGGCCGGCCGTCCGGGCGATCTACCGGTTCGAGATGGGCCGCTTCTGGCGTACCGCCGGGCAGAGCATCCTCGCCCCGGTGATCTCGACGACACTCTATTTCGTGGTGTTCGGGGCCGCGATCGGCTCGCGGGTCTCGGCGGTGGACGACGTGCCCTACGGGCTGTTCATCGTGCCCGGGCTGATCATGCTCTCGTTGCTGACGCAGAGCATATCGAACGCCTCGTTCGGCATCTACTTCCCGCGCTTCGCCGGCACGATCTACGAGATCCTGTCGGCCCCGATCTCGCCGCTGGAGGTGGTGCTGGGATTCGTCGGCGCGGCGGCCTCGAAGTCGATCCTGATCGGCCTGATCATCCTGGCGACCTCGGCGCTGTTCGTGCCGTTGCGGATCGATCACCCGATCTGGATGATCGGCATCCTGCTGCTGACCGCGGTCACGTTCAGCCTGTTCGGCTTCGTCATCGGGCTCTGGGCGGACGGGTTCGAGAAGCTCCAGCTGGTGCCGCTCCTCGTCGTGACGCCGCTGACCTTCCTGGGCGGCAGCTTCTACGCGATCAACATGCTGCCGCCGTTCTGGCACGCGGTGAGCCTGGTCAACCCGGTCGTCTACCTGATCAGCGCCTTCCGCTGGGCGTTCTTCGGCAAGGCCGATGTCAGCATCGCGATCAGCCTCGGGATGACCGCGCTGTTCCTGGTGATCTGCCTCGGCCTCGTCACCTACATCTTCCGGACCGGCTACCGCCTGAAGAGCTGATTTCAGGGCTGCGCGGCGAGGAACGCCAAGACGCCGTCCCGGTGCGGCTTGGCGCCGACCGCGGTGGAATGGTCCTTGCCCTCGATCTCCAGGGCGCGCGCGTCCGGGATCAAGGCAGCCAGCGCCGGGCCGGAGCCCGCGACCGTGTCGAGGGTGCCCACCGAGACCAGCACCGGCACCTCGATCTGGGCGAGTTCCGCCCGGCTCAGGGTCTGGCGCGAGCCGCGCATGCAGGCGGCGAGCGCCCGCAGGTCGCTGCGCGTCTGCTCGGCAAAAGTCCGGAACGCCGCGGCGGTCGGGTTCGGGGCGGGTGTGCCGGCGGGCGCTTCGAGGGCCTCGGCGATCCCGGACGGCAGGCCCTTGCCCTCCACGAGATGCATGCCGAGGCCGCCGATCAGGGCGGAGCGGACCCGGTCGGCATAGTCCAGGGCGACATGCGCGGTGATCCGGGCCCCCATCGAGTAGCCCATCACGTGGGCGCGCTGGATCCCGAGATGGTCGAGCAGCCGCACCGCGTCCCCGGCCATGGCCTCGGAGCTGTAGGCCGCCGGGTCGTAGAGCTTCTCGCTCTCCCCGTGGCCGCGATTGTCCAGCGCGATCGCCCGGTAGCCGGCCTGGGTCAGCGCCCGCACCCACTGGGTGTTGACCCAGTTGACCGCGTGGTTCGAGGCGAAGCCGTGGATCAGCAGGACCGGCGTACCGGCCCCTTCCGCCGGAGGGACGTCGATATAGGCGATCCGCACGCTGTCCGAATCGAAGGAATCCATGCCGCGCAACCCGTGCCGTGTCGGTGCCTTGACGAGACCCGACGCTTAGACCACCCGGCCGCGCGGGGGCAACGCGGATCGATCCGCTTGCGGGGCAGGGCGCCGGCTGGCACACCGCCCCGGTTATGACCGATACCAAGCCCTACGGCACCTACGAACCGGCCGGCCTCGTCGCGGCGATCACCCGGCGGACGAACCGGATCCCGGCCGAATCCTGGTACGGGCGGCGCCTCGCGCTGTTCCTGCGCCGGATCGCGATCTCCCGGCTGGGCGGAAAGCCTCTCGACGTGACCCGATACGGGGCCCGGATGCGGTTGCACCCCTACAACAACAATTGCGAGAAGAAGGTGCTGTTCACGCCGCAATTCTTCGACCCGCAGGAGCGGGCGATGCTGCAGGCGCGCCTGCCGCAGGATTGCGTGTTCCTCGATATCGGCGCCAATATCGGCGCCTATGCCCTGTGCGTGGCGGCGTTCTCGGGACCGGCCGCCCGGATCGTCGCGGTCGAGCCGCAGCCCGACGTATTCGCGCGCCTGACCTACAACATCGCCCAGAACCCGTTCCACACCGTCAAGGCGGTGGCCTGCGCGGTGGCCGACAAAGCCGGTGAGCTGACCCTGTTCATCGACCCCCGCAACCGCGGGGAATCGAGCCTGCGGATCGTGGGCACCAACGAGGGCGCACGGATCACGGTGCCGGCCGTGACACTCATCGGATTGCTGCGGGCCGAGGGCCTGACGCGCGTCGACGCGATCAAGCTCGACGTGGAAGGCGCCGAGGACCTGATCCTTGAGCCGTTCCTGCGCGAGGCGCCGGAAGCGCTGCTCCCGCGCATCCTGCTGATCGAGAACGGTACCGGACAGTGGCAGCTCGACCTGCCCCGGCACCTGGAAGGGTTCGGCTACCGCGAGATCTCACGCTCCCGCCTGAACCTGATGTTCGAGCGCCGGGCGCCGGTCAGGGCGGGGTGACAGGCGTGCGCCGATCCGACGGCGCCGTCATGCTTGGCGGCGCGGGTCGAGATGTGTGTCGAGATAAATGTCGGCGAGAGTGCAGATCGGGCCGAGATCACCCAGCAGTAGCTGATCATCCGGCGCCGCATAGGTCGTGACGACCCAGGTCGCAGCGCCGCGCCGCTCGTGGATCGTCACCGACAGCATGTCCTGCTCGGCCACCACGATGAAGCCATTGTTGGGATGGGAGCGATAGAATCGCAGCTTACTCTCGAGCAATCGGCCGCGGTCACTGGCCGACGGCACCTCCATCACGAGGTAAAAGCGATCGGTGAAGCTGCGCTCCGTATCGGTTTGCGCGTCGATCACCGTGACCTCGGGTTCTGGTCGATACGAGGACCGGCTGGAAACTTCGATCCCGATCTCCCGGTCGGCCCGCCAAGCGGGCCGCGAGCGGCGCAGCACGGCATTCAGATGCCGCTCGAAATTGCTCGCGATCCGCTGATGCGCGATCCTCGGAGCGGCCGACTGCATGGGGATGCCCTCGATCAGCTCCCACCGCTCTTCGGACGGGCGCGTCTCTAGGAATGCGCGGAACGCGGCAGCGTCGAAGACATGGTGGTCGAGCTGCGCAGAGTCGGCCATGGGATGCGTCGGTACCGCGGCAGTAACGCTAAGATCCTAGCACAAACCCCGCACGGTCTCCACGCGACGGATCACGGCGGGGTGATCACCGGGATCTCGTCGGTCAGGGCGACGCCCGCCGGGCTGACGGCGCAGCGATAGACGCGCACTTCCACGCCCGCCGCGCATGCCTCCCGGAACGCCCGGTCGAAGGCCGGGTCGATGTCCCGGGCGACATCGAACGCCTCCGCGTGCATCTGCACCACGATGACCACCAGGGCCCGGCCGCCGTCTGCGACCACCTGGGCGAGGTCGCGCATGTGCCGGGCGCTGCGGGCGGCGACGCAGTCCGGGAATTCCGCGAGGCCGGGGCGACGCATCATGTGGCAGTTCTTCACCTCGACGTGGCACGGCCCGGCTGCCGCGCCGCTCGCGAGGAAATCGACCCGGCTGGCCTGCGCGTAGCGGACCTCCGGCCGGAAGACGTCGTGGCCGGCGAGCGCACCGATCACGCCGGCGCGAAACGCCTCGGCCACGAGCGCATTCGGGCGCAGGGTGTTGATGCCGACCCATTGCGGACCGCCCGGCAGGTCGGCTTCCACCAGCTCCCAGGTCAGAGGCAGCTTGCGGGTCGGGTTGGTCGAGCGCGACAGCAGCACCGGCCGGCCCGGCAGGTTGAGGCCGAGCATGGCGCCGGGATTGGGGCAATGGGCCGTGACGAGGCCGTCATCGGTCTCGATATCGGCCAGGAAGCGCTTGTAGCGCTGCACGAGCCGTCCCGGGATGAGCGGCGCGGCGAAGAGCATCGGATATCTCCGGGTTCGTGTGGTCCGGGCCGGCGGCCGCGCTATCTGCTGACCATCCGCCGTCGCAGGTGTCACCGCTGGAGCGGCGGGACCGATGCGCGCAGGATCGATCGGCCGGATCGCGATCCGGCCCCGACCTTCCCTCCGACCATAGAGTCCCATGGACCAGCCTTCCGATCCGATCACCGCCGCGATCCTCGTCATCGGCGACGAGATCCTGTCGGGGCGCACCAAGGACAAGAATATCGGCACCATCGCCGACTTCCTCACCGCCGCCGGGATCGACCTGCGCGAGGTGCGGGTCGTGCCGGACGAGGCCGCCATGATCATCGAGGCGGTGAACGCTCTGCGGGCGCGCTACACCTACCTGTTCACCACCGGCGGGATCGGCCCGACCCATGACGACATCACCGCCGATTGCGTGGCCGAGGCCTTCGGGGTCGGCATCGACATCGACGAGCGGGCGCGGGCGATGCTGCTGGAGCGCCACAAGCCCGAAGACCTGAACGCGGCCCGCCTGCGCATGGCGCGGATCCCGTTCGGGGCCGACCTGATCCCCAACGCGGTCTCGAAGGCGCCGGGCTTCCGCATCGGCAACGTCCATGTCATGGCCGGGGTGCCGAGCGTGATGCAGGCCATGCTGGACGCCATCGCGCCGACCCTGAAGGGCGGTGCCGCGATGATGTCCGAGACCATCGAGGCGGGTGGGCTGCCCGAGGGGCACTACGCCAGCGACCTCGGCGAGATCGCCAAGGCCCGGCCGGCCGTGTCGATCGGCTCCTATCCGGCGATGACGCCGGACGGGTTTCGCAACCGGATCGTCGTGCGCAGCCGGGATGCACAGGCCCTCGCGGAGGCACGCCAGGCCGTCGAGGCGTTGTTGGCACAGCTGTCGGCCTGAGATCCCGGCATCCGGTTGGGTTGCGTCGCGGAGCTGAGCGGATGATTCGGGACCAGAACGAACGGGCCGACAAGGAGGCCCGGCGCGACGAGCTGCTCAAGGAAGTCTCCGAGATCGGACGGCCGGACGCCTACGTCCTGCACGAGGTGATCCGACTCGAAGGCGACGAGGAGCTGCGGCGCCACGGCCTCGCCCTGTTCCTGTCGGCCTTCGCGGCGGGCCTCAGCATCGCCCTGTCGCTGATCGTCCCCGGGGTGTTGAAGAGCCACCTGCCCGAGGCCGACTGGGTGAAGGTCGTCACCACGATGGGCTACTCGATCGGCTTCCTAGTCGTCGTCCTGGGACGCCAGCAGCTGTTCACCGAGAACACGATCACGCCGATCCTGCCGCTCCTGCACGACCGCTCGATCAAGACGGCGTTCCGCGTGGTGCGGCTCTGGCTGATCGTCCTGTGCGGCAACATCCTGGGAACGCTCGCCATCGCCACGGTGCTGGCTCATGCCGGCGCGTTCGAGCCGCCGGTGCTCAAGGCCTTCGCGGAGATCAGCCACGACGCCATCGCGCACGGATTCTGGTCCACCTTCGTGAAAGGGGTGTTCGCCGGCTGGATGATTGCCCTAATGGTCTGGTTCCTGCCCGCGACCGGCAGCGCCGCCCCCTTCGTGATCCTGCTGATGACCTGGCTGGTCTCGCTCTGCGGCCTCGCCCATATCGTCGCCGGATCGGTGGAGGCTTTCTTCCTGCTGATCACCGGCGCCGCATCGCTCGAGGATTACGGGATGCGGTTCTTCCTGCCGACGCTGCTCGGCAACACGATCGGCGGCGTCACCCTGGTGGCGGTCCTGAATTACGGCCAGGTCGCGCCCCAGGTCGAGGAGACCAAAGAGGTCGAGGGTGAGCGCACCGATTGACGGGCCGCGCTAATCGAGGCTCACCGGCGGACTGATCAGGTGATCGAGGTCGTCGAGGATCCAGGTCATCGTCCCGCGCAAAGGACCGTACAGGCCGATCTGGTGCTGTCGGTACAGCAGATCGTGCGTGAGCCGCGCCGAGAGGCCGTTGAGGCGGCCGCCCCCGAACGTGTAGCGCCCCAGCGTGCCCCAGCCGTTGAAATCCGCCAGGGAGACGATGGCGCCCTTCTCGACGTAGTGGAACGGCGGCAGTTCCGACGCCACCGTGTCCCCCCGGGCCAGCGCCCGCCCGAGATGAGACGCGAGGTGCTGCGCCTGCTGCCGTGCCGCCTGCGCTGTGGCCGGGACCGGCTTGCCCGTCTTGGGATCGGTCTGGCTGGCACAATCCCCGAGGGCGACGATCGCGGGATCCCGGGTCGTGCGCAGGTCGGGACCGACCACGAGTTGCCCGGTCCGCGAGCGCTCCAGGCCCTCGACCGCGCCGAGCACGTCCGGCGCTTTCACGCCGGCCGCCCAGACCTTGAGCCCGGCGGCGATGCGGCTGCCGTCCTGCAACGTGAAGCCGGACGCATCCGCGCCGGTGACCATGGCGCCGGTCCGGACCTCAACGGCGAGATCCGACAAGGTCCGGGCGGCCGCCCGGGATACCCGCTCCGGGAAGGCCGGCAGGAGGCGCGGCCCGCTCTCGATCAGGGTCAGGCGCAGCCTGCGCGGCAGGTCCGGTGAGCCGTAATCCGAAGCCAGGTTGATGGCGTGCTTCAGTTCCGCCGCCAGCTCGACGCCGGTGGCGCCCCCGCCCACGATGGCGATCTCGAGCATCTCGGGGCTATCGAGCCGGGCCAGCAGATGGCGCCGCAGCTGGCGGTGGAACGACTCGGCCTCGGTGAGGTCGTCGATGGTCAGGCAATGCTCGGCCACCCCGGGGGTCCCGAAATCGTTGGCCCGGCTGCCGATGGCGAGGACCAGGAGATCGTAGGCGAGATCCGCCTCCGGCCGCCCCTGCGCCGCCTCGACCGCGAGGCGGACATGACGGGCCGGGCGGTCGATCCCGATCAGGGTTCCCGGCTGAAACCGGAAGCCGTTGCGCCGCGCCTGCGCGAAGAAATCGACCTTCTGCCGGTCGGGCCGGGCGGTTCCCGCCGCAAAGGTGTGCAGCATCGGCTTCCAGACATGGGACAGGCTGCGATCGGCCAGGACCACCTCGGCCTTGCCGCCTCGCCCGAGGCTGGTGGCGACCTCGATGCCCGCGACGCCGCCGCCGATGATCACGATCCGTGCTTTGTCCGCCATGCCGTCTCCTGGAATTTCGTTTCCGGTGAACGCGGTGCAGGCGTCGATGTTCGGACGTGGCTACCAGTCCCTCAAGTGGCCCGTGGCGACCGGCCGGGTGAAGGAGCTTCCAAGCCGCTCGAACGCGCATGGACTGGTCGTCGTCCGATCGCTCAGGGCCATCGCGCTGCGGGCCCGTGCGACGGCCGATCCAAACCGTCCTCGCGCCCGCCGATGGCGTCCTCGGCAACCGGCGGGCTGGGTCGCGAGCTTCAAGCCGGCGCCCTTCGTAACGATCCATTAACCATTTGATCGTTGATGAAAACTGATGTTAAACGCGGCTTTCAGCCATAATTAGCGGAATATCTGCCTAGAAGGGGCGGCTTGAATGGTCGATCTCACCGGTTATCGCCTGACCTTCGACGACGAATTCAATACGCGAAGCATCTCGTCGACCGGTGCCGGAACCACGTATGCCGATACCCGTGCCGAGTGGCGGAGCGCCGACGGGACGGCCGATACCGGCTTCGGGCGGTCCTCCTTCGTGGATCCCGCCTCGGGCTACGATCCGTTCAGCGTCCGGAACGGCATATTGTCGATCACCGCCGTGCCGGACCGGACCCCGTCGGGGGTTCCCGGCAGCTGGGAATCCGGCCTGATCACCACGCAGGGGAATTTTTCGCAGACATACGGCTACTTCGAGATCCGCGCGGATTTCTCGAACGATCCGAATGCCTGGGACGCCTTCTGGCTGCTGCCGAACCAGCAGAGCGCGCAATCGAGCAGCACGAACGGCCACCAGGAGCTGGATGTCGTCGAGCATTACGGCAACGGCGACCGGAGCGTGTACAGCACGATCCACACGACCGATCCGCAGAACGGCATCCGCTGGCAGGACAATCGCCAGGTCGTCACCGAGCTGAACGATCCGTCCGGGTATCACACCTACGGAATGAACTGGCAGCCGGACAAGATCAGCTTCTACGTCGACGGCCAGCTCACCGGCTCGCAGACCACACCGTCGGACCTGCACAGCCCGATGTATCTGCTGGCCAACCTCGCGGTCCGCAGCGAGGGGACCGCAACCGGAAGCCCGATCACGTCGAACATCGACTACATCCGGGTCTATTCCAACAGCGCGAACGCGGTCGCCGTGCCGCGGGGCCGGGTTTCCTCGCCGGATGGGTACGATCCGGGCCTCTACGGGGCCGTGGCCGCCCGGTCGACCTTGACCGTCGGGGCTGTTTCATCGCCCGTCCCGGGAGGGGTGGCCGCGCCATCATCCGTGTCGGGTCCTGCTGCCGCATCGCCGGCCACCGGGGCCGCCGCGTCATCGCCAGCGACCGGTCCGGCGACAGCGTCGCCCGCAACGGGTGCCGCCGCGGCACCGTCGGGAACGGCGGTCGCCCCCGGATCGTCGCTCTCCGCCAACCCGGCCCCGTGCTACTGCACCGGCACCCGGATCCTCACGGAACACGGCGAGATCGCGGTCGAGGATCTTCGGGTCGGCCAGAGGGTCGTGACCGCTTCGGGACAGCGGCGCCCGATCCGGTGGATCGGGACGCGCCGCTATCCGGGGCTGACCGCGCCTCCAGCGGACCGGCCGGTTCGGATCAGGGCCGGCGCCCTGGCCGACGGCGCGCCCGCCCGCGATCTCCGGGTGTCCCCGGACCACGCGCTCCTGCTGGATGGCCTGCTCGTTGCCGCAGGCCATCTGGTCAACGGCCGAACCATCACCCGCGGCGAAGCGGTGATCGACCTGACCTACTGGCATGTCGAGCTCGACACCCACGACATGCTGCTGGCCGAGGCCATTCCCGCGGAGAGCTTTCTCGCCGCCGCCGGCCTGCGCGCGCAGTTCGACGGCGCGGACGCGCGGCCGGACATGGGTTCGGCGCCGAAACCCTATGCCGAGCGTGTCGCGCATGGCCCCGCGCTGACGGCCCTCAACCGCCGCCTGAACCTGCGGGCCGGCCTGTCGGTGGACGCGCCGGGATTCGGGGCGCTTCGCGGCAATCTGGACCTGTGTGAAATCCGGGACGGCGACCTGCGCGTCGCAGGTTGGGCACAGGATACGGCGCATCCGGCCGGACCGGTCTGCCTCGACATCGTGGTGGACGGGATCGTGGTCGCGATGACACTCGCCGAGATCGACCGGCCCGATCTCGGCGCGGCCGCGATTGGGGCGGGGCGGCACGGATTCGACCTCGGCCTGGAGAGCGGCCTGATGCCGGCAGTGCTCCACATGGTGTCGGTGCGTCGTTCGATGGACGGCGCGATGATCGGCGCGATGGTGTTCGATGCCGCGAGCGGATGGCGCCCGGCACAGGTCGCCTGATCCTAGAAGGGGCCGCCGTGACGCTGCGGGGCAGTATCGACGTGCTCAGCCACCGCCGCATCGTCGGCTGGGCCTGGGAGATGGACGCGCCGGACGTTCCGGTGACCGTCCTGGTCGCGATCGAGCGGCGCGTCCTCGGACGGTGCCGGGCCGACCTGTTCCGCGAGGATCTCGCGATCGAGGGCATCGGGACGGGACGGTGCGGCTTCGCGTTGGACCTTCCGCCCGGCCTGCTGTCGCCCCGCCAGGATTACGCGATCAGCGTGCGGCGGGAGGGCGACGGGGCGCATGTGCCCGGATCGCCCTACGTGCTGGCCGCGACGTTCCGGATCGTCCCCGCGCCGTAGCCCGCGTCGCCGTCACGATCGTCGACCGGGACCACCCATGAAAAAAGCCGCCCGGAGGCGGCTTCTGGTCGGTGGATCCGCTCCCGGACGATCAGGACCGGAGGCGGGTCCGGACCTCGCCGAGGCTGGCGCGGATCAGGCCCTGGGCGGCATCGCCCTGCAGCCGCTCGCGCAGGATCGTCTCGGACACCTTCACGGCCGCGTCGGCAGCGGCCGCACGAACCTGGGCCTCGGCCTGGACCTCGGCCTGGGCGATCTTGGTCTCGGCGGCCTTGGTACGGCGGGCCAGGAAGTCGTCGAGCTTGCGGTGGCCCTCCTCGGCGGCGCGCTTGGCCTCCTCGCGGGCGCTGGCGATGATCGCCTCCGCTTCCTTCTCGGCCTCGGCGCGACGGCGCTTGTAGTCGGCCAGCACGGTGGCGGCCTCCTCGCGCAGGCGCTTGGCCTCGTCGAGTTCGTGACGGACGCGGTTGGCGCGGCCGTCGAGGCCCTTGGTCATCGCCGAGAAGGCACCGGCCTTCCAGGCGATACCCATGAAGATGAAGAACGCGACGGCGACCCAGAATTCGGCTTCGAGCAGCATCGTGGGTTCCCGTTAATGTGCGGTGGCGTCAAGGGCGCGGTCGAGCGTCGCCGAATCGGGCGCCTGGCCCGTCAGGCGCTCGACGATGGCCGACGCGGCCTCGCCGGCGATGCTGCGGACGTTGCCCATCGCGGCCTCGGTCCGGGCGCGGATCGTCGCCTCGGCGGTGGCGAGCTTCGCGTTCAGCTCCGTCTCGAGCGCCTTGCGCTTGGCGTCGGCCTCGGCGGCCAGCTCGTTCCGGGTGGTCTGGGCGATGTCGCGGGCCTTGCCCTGGGCATCGCGCAAGGCGGTCTCGTAGGCGATTCCGGCGGCGTCGGCCTCGGCCTTCATCGCCTGGGCCTGGTCGAGATCGGCGCGCAGGCGCTCGGCGCGGGCATGCAGGATCGCCTGGATCCGCGGCAGCGCGACCTTGTCCATCAGGTAGTAGAGGAGACCGAAGGCCAGCGCGAGCCAGATCAGCTGCGACAGGAATCCGGAGGTCTCGAAGGGCGGGAAGGCGCCGCTATGCGCTTCGGCATGCTCGACATGGCCGGGCACGAGCTGCGTGTCGGCGCCCGGGGGCGGCGTGGTGAGGGGATTCGGCTGCGCCATGAGACCGCTACACTGACACCGTTCGCTTGGGTCACCGCCGACGCGGTGACGGAAGAAGGTGGACGCCTCGTTCGCGAAGCGCCCACCTGGTGGTCGGGCGGTGAGAGCCCGGTGGAGGCCGCGTCGCCCGCGGCCCCCGAAGCGCGTCGATCAGACGGCGAAGAGCAGCAGCAGCGCGATGAGCAGCGAGAAGATGCCCAGCGCCTCGGTCAGGGCGAAGCCCAGGAGCAGGGTGGCGCGCTGGCCGTCGGCCGCGGAGGGGTTGCGAAGGGCGCCGGCGAGGAACTGACCGAACAGGTTGCCGAGGCCGATGCCCGCACCCGCCATGCCGAGGCAGGCGAGGCCGGCGCCGATGTACTTCGCAGCGACGGGATCCATGATAACTCCTGAGGTCTCTTCAGATCGAAACGTGCGGTGACGTTCGCGGCGGGTGGAGCCGGCCAAACGGGGAGGCCGGGGTGAAGCTGAGCGGCCGGGGCGTGAGCCTAGTGGCCGGGGTGGAGCGCGTCGTTGAGGTAGATCGCCGTCAGCGTCGCGAAGACGTAGGCCTGAAGCGCCGCAACGAGGAACTCGAGAGCGGTGAGCGCGATCGTCAGGAACAGCGGAAGCGGCGATAGCACGCTCCAGGCACCTGCGAGAAGAAGCTGGACCACGAAGAACGCGAAGATCTTCATCGCGATGTGGCCGGCGAGCACGTTGGCGAACAGACGCACCGACAGGCTGATCGGCCGGGAGATGAACGAGATGATCTCGATCGGCACCAGGATCGCCAGGAGCGGCTTCGGCACGCCCGACGGCACGAACAGGCCGAAGAAGTGGGTGCCGTGCTTCATCACGCCGTAGATCACCACGACCGAGATCACCAGGGCGGCGAGGCCGAAGGTGATGATCAGGTGGCTGGTCACCGCGAAGGCGTAGGGGATCATGCCGAACAGGTTCAGGATCAGCACGAACATGAACAGCGAGAAGACCAGCGGCATGAACCGCTTGCCGCCGTCGCCGGTGGCCTGGTGCAGCGTATCCGCGATGAATTCGTAGAAGATCTCGGCCAGAGACTGCATCCGCCCCGGCACAACCGAGCGCGAGGCCGTCGCCACCACGGTGATCAGCGCGATCACCCCGACGGCGGCGAACATGTACAGAGCGGATTGTGTGAAGGCGAGTTGCTGATGGCCAATATGGCCCAGCGATACGAGCGGCTTCAGCTCGAACTGATGGATCGGGTCGATCGTGACCGCCATTCCCGCTTCCGCCCCTCTTGATCCGGCGCATCGACAGCGTCGATCGCCTCAAACCTCTATCGACCGGCGTGCCTTATGGCTCTTGCCCGTCGCCTCGTCCGGGACGCGTGCCGGCAAAACCTGACACCCGCATCACGTTGTAGATCCCCGCCACGAACCCCAGCATCAGGAGGACGATCAGGCCCCAGGGTTTCGTCCCGAAGACATGATCGACGATCCAGCCGAGTATGCCCCCCGCGATCACGCCCGCGACGAACTCCGTGGAGATCGTCATGGCCTGGCCAAGCGAGGAGGGCCCGGTACCCCGAGGCCGCAAGGAAGGATCGGGAGCGGCTTGCGGACGCTTCCGTTCGATCTGCGTCTCGAGACGTCTGAGCCTCGCGGAGAGTTCGCTGTCCGTCGGCGTTCCCTCGGTCCCGTTCCCGTCCCTGGAATCGTCGCCGTTCACGGCTGAAACTCACAGGGCGGGAGGATCTGAAACCGGCTGGACGCCCCCATCAAGCGGGCGCACCATAGTTTCGCCTATCTTGGGTGTCAAGGCGACGCCGATACAGAGCAAGTCGTTGATTTCGATCTGCTTTTCCGGTTTTTGGGCCAGCGTGGCAGCGGTGCTTCGCGCAACGTGCCACAGACACATCAGGCGCCCAGGATCGGCTTGATCACCTTCTCCATGCCGTCGATCGTCATCTCGCCGGTGTAGCGCTCGCCGTTGATGAAGAAGGTCGGCGTCGAATCCACCTTGAGAACGTCGAGCCCGCGCTGCTTCACGGCGTTGACCGCGCCGTAGACCTTCTGGTCCTTCAGGCAGGCCTCGAACGTGTCCTTGGTGTAGCCGGCCTGCCGGAGCATCTGTTCCAGGGCGTCGACCGGCTTCGGCGTGAAGGCCCAGGCCGGCTGCTGGTCGAACAGCAGGTCTGTGATCGGGTAATATTTGGCATCGCCCTGGCAGCGCGCCAGCATGAAGGCGGCGGTGGCCAGCGGGTCGAGCGGGAATTCGCGCAGGGTGAAGCGCACCTTGCCGGTATCGATGTAGCGCTCCTTGAGCACCGGCCAGGTGGTGCGGTGGAAGGCGGCGCAGTGCGAGCAGGTCATCGAGGCGTATTCGATGATCGTGCACTTGGCGTCCGCCGGACCGAGCCAGACATCCCCGAGCGGACCGGGCTGCATCAAGGCCGCCAGGTCGGCGTTCTGGGCCCAGGCCGAGCGCGCCAGGTAGGGGAGGGCGAGGCCGGCGCCGAGCGCGAGGCCGGTGAACTTGAGAGCGTCGCGTCGCGTGGTCATGGGCAGGCTCCGCCGAATTCGTCGGTCTTGGCGTCTTAGGCTTGGCGTCCCGGTTCGGGTACTCGGGCGCGGCTGTCCTGGCAAGGCGACGCAATCGCCACCGAAACCTGTGGGTTAGCGCTCCGGCCGAGTCGCCACGGCCGCGATCCCGAGCCGATCCAGGGCGGCACGCAGGCCGTCATCCTCGATCGCCGCCACGGCGCGCTTCACCTCGACGGCCTGGGACGGGTCGACGCCGATCCGCGGCGCCGGCCGGCCGCCGCGGCCGACCCGGTCCTGCTGCAGCACGATGCGCGAGACGCAGGCCCAACCGTAATGCGCGTTGATGCGCTGGATCACCACCGGCGCCAGATGCTGGAGCTCGATGGCGAAGACGCCCTCGACCCGGACCACCAGCGTCCCGGATTCCGGTGTGTCGGAATCCTTGCGGCGGCGCTTGGGCCATTCGAGTTTCGAGGGCCGGCAGTAGCGGGCCAGCCGCTCGCCCACGATCTCCGGCCAGGCGGCCAGGATGTCGGTCGACGCGAAGCCCTGCGCCGCGAAGGCCGGCCCGATGCAGCTCTCGATCAGCTCGGCCAACGGTTTGACGCGCGCCATGGTGTTTCGGGCCTCGCCATCCTTCACGTGAGTCGCACGAGGTTAGCGCAGCTTCGTTGACGAAGGGAGCACGAGCCCGGCGTTTCGCGGCCCTATGATCGTCCGGCCCCGCCTTGTATGCAGCCTCGCCCATGCCGCCCTGCCCAGCCCCGGATCCCGGGTCCGCCCCCGGACCCCGCGCCGACGACCTGCTCGCCTGGTACGACCGGCACCGGCGGGTCCTGCCCTGGCGCGCGCTCGCCGGCGAAACGCCCGATCCCTATCGGGTCTGGCTCTCGGAGGTGATGCTGCAGCAGACCACGATCGCGGCGGTGCGCCCGTATTTCGAGCGTTTCCTGACCCGGTTCCCGGACGTCACCGCGCTGGCCGAGGCCCCCGAGGAGGCGGTGATGTCGGCCTGGGCCGGGCTCGGCTACTATTCCCGGGCGCGCAACCTCCATGCCTGCGCCAAGGCGGTGGCGGCTGCGGGCCGCTTCCCCGACACGGCCGAGGGCCTGCGCAAGCTTCCGGGCATCGGCGCCTACACGGCCGGGGCGATCGCCGCGATCGCGTTCGAGCGGGCGGAAGCCGCGGTCGACGGCAATGTCGAGCGGGTGCTCAGCCGGGTCTTCGCCGTGGAGGCGCCGCTGCCCGGCAGCCGCCCGGAGATCCGCCGGCTGACCCAGGCCCTGGTGCCGCATGACCGGCCGGGCGACTTCGCGCAGGCGCTCATGGATCTCGGCGCGACGATCTGCACGCCCAAACGCCCCGCCTGCGCCCTCTGCCCCTGGATGCTGCCCTGCCAGGCGCGGGCGCGCGGCACGCAGGACACGTTCCCGCGCAAGATCAAGGTCGCCAAGGGGGCGCTGCGCCGCGGGGCGGCCTTCGTGGCGATCCGCAGCGGCGACGAGGCGGTCCTGCTGCGGACCCGCCCGCCGGAGGGGCTGCTGGGGAACATGGCGGAACCGCCGGGCAGTGCCTGGGAGCCGGATTACGACGTCGCGGCGGCCCTCCTGGATGCGCCGATCGACGCCCGCTGGAAGCGCCTGCCGGGGCTCGTCCGCCACGGCTTCACGCATTTCCCGCTGGAGCTGACCGTGTTCTCGGCGCGGGTCGCGCTCTCGACCCCGACGCCGCCCGGCATGCGCTTCACCCCGCGCACCGCTTTGGACGAGGAGCCGCTGCCCGGCCTGATGCGCAAGGTGCTGGCCCACGCCTTCGACCCGAAGCCGGAGCCCGAGAAGAAGCCGCGCGGTCGCCCGAAGAAGGAGCCGCCGGCGATGCCGCTGCTCGCGGCCATGGAGGCGCCGATCTCGATGGAAGATCCGGAGCCGCGCCCGAGCGTGCGCGCGGTGCCCAAGCCCCGACCCAAGCCGGCACCCGAGCCGCCGCCGGAGATGGACGATTTTCCGGACGCCGAGCCGGAGGCGCTTATCGCGCCGCCGCGCGCCCGGCCGACGCCGCGCCGACCGGGCGCCGCGCGACGTCGCTAGCTCCGCCTAGGGAACGGGTTCCCAAAGGGCTCAGCCCTTTGGTGGGGGCCGGGGCAAAGCCCCGAGACCTTTGCAGGGCTCAGCCGTTCGCCATCGCCTGGCGCAGTCCGGCCCGGTAGCTGTCGATGACAACCGGCTTGCCGGAGCGCTCGACGTGCCAGAAGGTCCAGCCGTTGCAGGCCGGGAGCCCCTGGACCAGGGCGCCGATCTTGTGGATCGAGCCGATGACCAGGCCGTTGTCGAGCTGGCCGTCCGGACGCACCGTGGCGCGGAACCGGCGGCGCTCGTCGGTGACGATCTCGCCGGGGTGGATATGCCCGGCCTCGATCACCGAGAGGAACGGCACCCGCGGCTCGGCCCGCTTGGTTGGCGCCACCATGAGGGCGGCCTTCGACAGCGGCTGGACGGCGGCGATCCGCTCCATCGCGGCCTTCGCGTAGGTGGCCTCGCGCTCGATGCCGATGAACCGCCGGCCGAGGCGCTTGGCGACCGCCCCGGTGGTGCCGGTGCCGAAGAACGGATCGAGCACCACGTCGCCGGGATTGGTCGCCGCCATCAGGGTGCGGGCGAGCAGGGCTTCGGGCTTCTGGGTCGGGTGGACCTTGTGGCCCTGCGCATCCTTCAGCCGCTCCTCGCCGGTGCAGAGCGGGATGAACCAGTCCGAGCGCATCTGGAGGTCTTCGTTGCCTCCCTTCAGCGCGTCGTAATGGAAGGTGTAGCCCTTCGACTCCGCCGAGCGCGAGGCCCAGATCAGGGTCTCGTGGGCGTTGGTGAAGCGCTTGCCGCGGAAGTTCGGCATCGGGTTGGCCTTGCGCCACACGATGTCGTTGAGGATCCAGTAACCGAGATCCTGCAACGCGCTCCCGACCCGGAAGATGTTGTGGTACGACCCGATCACCCAGAGGGTCGCGTTCGGCTTCATGACGCGCCGGCAGGCGGCGAGCCAGTCCCGCGTGAAGGCGTCGTAGGCCTCGAAGGTCGCGAACTTGTCCCAGTCGTCGTCGACCGCGTCGACACGGCTCTGGTCCGGGCGCAGCAGGCCGGCTTCGCCGAGCTGCAGGTTGTAGGGCGGATCGGCGAAGACGCAGTCGACGCTGGAAGCCGGCAGCGCGTTCATGGCCGAGATGCAATCCCCGACCAGCACTTGGTCGAGGGGGAGGGGACGCTGGGTGGGTACGAGACCCATCCGTGGCGCCGACGCGGGCCGCCCGGCACGCGAGACCTGTTTCCGGGCGACGGCGTCGGCAGCCACGGTACGCGGGGAAGCCATGGCAAACACCGGTTACGCGACTGACCGGCAGACCATGCGTCGGATACGGTAAAGGTCGCGTTGTCGAAATTGCTCGGCCGCCGTCCCGTTCTGGGGCTGCAGTTTTTGCCGAGCGCGTCCCGCCCAGTCCTTCCACAGATCAAGCGCCTATTGTGCGGCGCATTGAGCCCGCCCGTCTTCTGCCACGGCGCGGCTGATCAGACCGCGCGCCGTCCGAGAGCCGCCATTCCTGTGGTCCGTGCCGGCACGACTGATTTCGGGTTTCGTCGGCGCCCGCATCCAGCTCAGTGGGACGCAGGGTCACACTCAGCGCAGGGCTTAGGAATTTAGGCAGATCCGAGGATCGCTGCACATGACAGTTGTGTGACGCAGCGATTACCTAAGGGGACTGTCGGTCTTACAAATCGTAACAAAGTTAGAAATAAACTGAAATAGAACGCGCTGTAATCCACATGACCAGGCAGAACCCGGCTAAAATGTGACGTCAACCGATCCGAAAACCCCGCCATATTCCGGCCCGTTTCTCGAACGACTGGCGCCGCCCCGGAAACAACAAGGGAATGCGGGAAGAATGACATCTGGTTTCGGTAAGTTCGTGGCCACCGTTGGAATGCTCTCAGCCTTCGTCGGAACGACCCTCCCGGCTGCCGCCCAGAGCGGCGCGGCCTCCTGGTACGGGAGCGGCTCTCGCACCGCGAACGGCGAGCGTTTCAACCCCAACGGACTGACCGCTGCCCATCGCAGCCTGCCGTTCGGAACCCGGGTCCGCGTCGAGAACCGCCGGACCGGTCGCTCGGTGGTGGTGCGGATCAACGACCGCGGCCCCTTCGTGCGTGGCCGCATCATCGATCTCTCGAGGGGCTCGGCCCGCGCGCTCGGCATGGGCGGCACGAGCTACGTCTCGCTTCAAGTCCTGAACTGAGGACCCGGCGCCACCTGCGCCCGATCGCGGATCGGGATCCGATCCGGCTGCGCGCCCCCTGACGGCGCCCGGATCGGACCGATCCTGAAGCCGAGCGGCCTCCCGACGTTGCCTGCGGCGTCGGGAGGCCCCATGTGCTGTGGGAGCAGCCCGGATCCAGCCGCCCCATGCCCAAGCCCCTGATCGTCGATATCCCGCATGACCTCGGCCGCGACGAGGCCAAGCGGCGCCTCGAACACGGCACCGACCAAGCGCGGGCCTTCCTGGCCAAGAGCGGCGTCACCATCGACCAGCTCGCCTGGACCGGCGACCGGCTCGATTTCGGCGTCTCGGCCATGACCCAGAAGATCGGCGGCACGATCGATGTCGGCCCCGAGAGCGTGCGCCTCGAGGTGAAGCTGCCGTTCCTGCTCGCCCTGTTCGCCGAGAAGATCCAGAAGGTGGCGAGCAAGGAAGGCAATCTCCTGCTCACTAAGAAGTAGCGCGCCGGAACCCCAGCCGCAGGCCTTCGTTGCCGCCCGAACGGTGCGGGACAGCACCGCGGGCCCTCTGGAGGACAAGATGCCGGACTTCACCCTCGCCGATCCGAGCCAAGTGCCGGAAGTTCCGCCCCAGCCCACGCCGGCGCCCGAGACCCCGTACGATCCGCCGCAGGCGCCGACGCAGCCGCCCGGTCCCGAGATCCCCGGCAACACCCCGGCCGAGACGCCGGGCATCCAGCCGCCGGAAATCCCGGTCAACGATCCCGGCCCGCCGGAGATCAGCCCGCCCACCGGGCCGGCCAACCCGATCGCCTGAGCGCCGGGAGCGGCCCGGTTTGAACCGGAGGCCCGGCACTGCCATAAGCCCGGCATGGCCGCTCCCCCTCTACTGACCCTCCAGGACGTCGCGCTCACCTTCGGCGGCACGCCGCTGATCAACCGCGCCGACCTGACCATCTCCCCCGGCGAGCGGACCTGCCTCGTCGGGCGGAACGGCTCGGGCAAGTCGACCCTGATGAAGATCGCCGCCGGCCTGGTCGAACCGGACAAGGGGCGGCTGTTCGTCCAGCCCGGCACCACGATCCGTTACCTGGCGCAGGAGCCGGACTTTTCGGGGTTCTCCACCACCCTCGATTTCGTCGAGGCCGGACTGCCGCCGGGCGAATCCGCCCATCGCGCCCGATACCTGCTCGAAAGCCTCGGCATGACCGGGGCGGAGGATCCGAAACAGCTCTCCGGCGGCGAGGGGCGGCGCGCGGCGCTCGCCCAGGCGCTCGCCCCCGAGCCCGACGTGCTGCTCCTCGACGAGCCGACCAACCATCTCGACCTTCCGGCGATCGAATGGCTCGAAGCGGAGTTGCGCGGAACTCGCGCCGCGATGGTTCTGATCAGCCACGACCGGCGGTTTCTCTCCGCGTTGTCGCGGGCCACGATCTGGCTGGACCGCGGCGAAACGCGACGGATTGAACAGGGATTCGCGAACTTCGAGGCCTGGCGCGACGCCTTCTTCGAAGAGGAGGAGCGCGACCAGCACAAGCTCGACCGCAAGATCGCCGCCGAGGAGCACTGGCTGCGCTATGGCGTCACCGCACGCCGCAAGCGAAACGTCCGCCGCCTCGGCAACTTGCACGAGCTGCGCCAGAACCGCCGCGACGTCCGTCGCCCGGTGGGCAGCGTCAGCATGAACGCCTCCGAGGCCGAATCCTCCGGGAGCCTCGTGGTCGAGGCCCGGGACATCTCCAAGGCCTACGGCGACCGGACCATCGTCGACGGCCTGTCCCTGCGGGTGATGCGCGGCGACCGGCTGGGCATCGTCGGAGCCAACGGCGCCGGCAAGTCGACCCTGATCAACCTGCTGATGGGCCGGCTCGCCCCCGATTCCGGACAGGTGGTGCTCGGGACCAACCTGATGCCGGTGGTGCTCGACCAGGCCCGGGCGACGCTGGAGCCCGGGATGACAGTCACCGAGGTGCTCACCGGCGGCCGGGGCGACAGCGTCACGGTGAACGGCCAGAGCCGCCACGTCATCGGCTATCTCAAGGACTTCCTGTTCACCCCCGAGCAGGCCCGGACCCCGGTCTCGGTGCTGTCCGGCGGCGAGCGCAACCGCCTGCTGATCGCCCGCGCGCTGGCGCAACCGGCCAACCTGCTGGTGCTCGACGAGCCGACCAACGACCTCGATCTCGAGACCCTCGACCTGCTCCAGGAGATGCTCGGCGACTACCAGGGTACCCTGATCCTGGTGAGCCACGACCGCGACTTCCTCGACCGTGTGGCCGGCAGCGTGCTGGTCTCGGAAGGGTCGGGCCGCTGGGTCGAGTATGCCGGCGGCTACAGCGACATGCTGGTCCAACGCGGGCAGGGGGTCGAGGCGCGCACGGTCGCGCCCACGAAGAAGGAGCCGCGCGAGCGCACGGCCCCGGCCGCCCAGCCGGCCGGCAAGCCGAAGCTCGGCTTCAAGGACCAGCACGAGCTGAAGACGCTCCCGGCGCGCATCGCCAAGCTGGAGGCGGCGATCGCCCAGCTGAAGGCGATCCTGGCGGATGCCGACCTCTATGCCCGTGACCCGGCCCGGTTCGACAAGGCCACCGCCATGCTGGCCCAGGCCGAGACCGAGCTGTCGCAGGCGGAGGACCGGTGGCTGGAGCTGGAGATGCTGCAGGCGGGGTGATACCGACCCACGGCTCAAACCAGGGATACTGTCTTATCGAGCCTCGGCGGGCACAGTCTCGCGGGGCCGCAACGATCGCGAACCGACCGGAACGGATGATCGCATGACCGCCTACCAGACCCTCGAACAGCGCTTCTCCCGCCTCGCGGCCCTGGAAGGTGCGGCCGGGATCCTCGGCTGGGACGCGCAGACGCTGATGCCGGACGGAGCCGCGGAGGCGCGGGGCGACCAGCTGGCGATCCTGCGCGGGCTGGCCCACGAGATCCTGACCGCGCCCGAGACGCGGGACGAGCTCGCTGCCGCCGAGCAGCAGGGCGGCCTGGATGCCTGGAATGCGGCCAACCTCCGGGAGATGCGCCGGGCCCAGGCCCATGCCGGCGCCGTGCCCCGGGACCTCGTGGAGGCAAGCTCCCGGGCCGTGTCCCGGTCCGAGATGGTCTGGCGCGAGGCGCGGCGGGATTCCGATTTCGCCCGGCTGGCGCCGTATCTCGCCGAGGTGCTGCGGCTCCAGCGGGAGATCGGGCAGGCCAAGGGCGCGGCGCTCGGGCTCGACCCCTACGATGCCCTGCTCGACAGCTACGATCCGGGCATGCGCCGGGCGGTGATCGACCCGCTGTTTACCGACCTCACGAGCTGGCTGCCGGACCTGATCGCCCGCGCCCAGGAGATCCAGGCCTCGCGCCCGGCGCCGCTGCCCCTGGAGGGGCCGTTTGACACGGGCACGCAGCGCGTGCTCGGCCTCAAGCTGATGACCGCGCTCGGCTTCGATTTCGCCCGCGGCCGGCTCGATATCAGCCTGCACCCGTTCTGCGGCGGTGCCACCGACGACGTGCGCATCACCACCCGCTACGACGAGGCCGATTTCGGCCGCGCCCTGATGGGCGTGCTGCACGAGACCGGCCACGCCCTCTACGAGCAGGGCCGCCCCGCCGCCTGGCGGCACCAGCCGGTCGGCGCCGCCCGGGGCATGAGCCTGCACGAGAGCCAGTCGCTCATCGTCGAGATGCAGGCCTGCCGCAGCCGGGAGTTCTTCACCTACCTGGCACCGCTGCTGCGAGAGGCGTTCGGCCGGTCCGGGCCGGAATGGTCGCCGGAGAACCTGCACGCCCTGAACACGCAGGTCCGGCCGGGCTTCATCCGGGTCGATGCCGACGAGGCGACCTACCCGGCCCATATCCTGCTGCGTTACCGGCTGGAGACCGCGATGATCGCGGGCGACCTCGCGGTCGCCGACCTGCCCGGGGCGTTCAACGACGGGTTGCGCGACCTCCTCGGCCTCACCGTGCCGGCGGACCGCCTCGGCTGCCTGCAGGACATCCACTGGCCGAGCGGCGCCTTCGGCTACTTCCCGACCTACACGCTGGGCGCGCTCGCCGCGGCCCAGCTGTTCCGGGCGGCCCGCGCCGCCGAGCCGGCCCTGCCGGGCTGCCTCGCCGCGGGCGATTTCGCCCCGCTGCGCACATGGCTGCGCGCCAACGTCCACGAAGTCGGCAGCCTGCTCGGGACGGACGACCTGCTGGCGCGGGCGACGGGCGCGCCCCTCGGGACGGCGGCGTTCCGGGCGCATCTGGAGGGGCGGTATCTGGGGCGCTGAAGACCGGACGAGGCTCCGGTCCCTATTCCCCCGCCGTGAACGATCGTCCTGCTTCGGCCTGTCTAAGGCGCGACGTGCCCCCTCTCCCGTGCGGGAGAGGGACCCCGCGCCTCATGCGGTTATCGATCAGGGAATGCGTTAGTCGGCACGACCAAGGGCGTTCGTCCGCGCCCGCGCAAACCGCCCCCTACATCTCCAGCACATCCACCGCCGACCCCAGCCGATCCCGGGCGATCTCGGCGACGTGGCGGTGGTGGGTGAACAGGATCGGCTGGACGCTGGCGCCGATCTCCGCGAGCGCGTCGAGGCCGTAGCCGGTGCGGGCCTCGTCGAAGGTCGAGAAGAGATCGTCGCCGATGAACGGCGCCGGCTCGGCGCGGCCGGCGTAATCCTCCAGATAGGCCAGGCGCAGGGCGAGGTAGAGCTGGTCGCGGGTGCCCTCGCTGAGCGCCTCGATCCCGACCAGCCCCCCGCCCGCGCGCTGGCCGGCGAGCTTAGGCGTGTCGGCCTCGTCGTAGGTCTGGGCGAGGCCGGTGAAGGCGCCGCCGGTGAGGGCCCGGAACAGGGCGCCGGCCCGGGCCACCAGGGGGTCCTGCTGGCCGGCCCGGTGCCGGGCCACCGCCTGGCCGAGCATCAGGCCGGCGAGCCGCAGCACCGCCCAGGAGCGGGACGCCGCCTGGAGGTCGGCTTCCGCCGCCTTGCGCTCGGCGGCGGCCAGCTCGGCGCCGCTGCCGCCTTCGAGTTCCGCCCGGCGCCTCTCGGCCCGGTCGCGGTCGGCGAAAATGACCTGGCCGCGCTCGGCCTGCTCCTCGGCCTCCATGGCGAGCCGGGCCAGCTCCGCTTCCACGGCCTCCGGGGGAAGGGCGTCGAGGCCGGCGCGGATCTCGGATTCGGGCAGGCCGTCGGCGGCGCCCGCCAGGCTGCCGCGCAGCCGCAGGCGCTCGGCCCGGAGCATCTCCCGGGCGTTCAGCCGGCCGAACACCTCCGCGATGGCAGGGGTCGGCGCATCGGCCAGATCTGGCATGGTCTCGGCGACCTGGCGGGTCAGGTCCGATCGGGCGGCGTCGCGCAGGCCGAGGGCGTGGCGCAGGGCCGTGTCCGCTTCCTCGAAGCGCCGGTCCAGCTCGGCGCGGCGGGCCTCCCGGGCCTGGGCGGTGACCAGGCGGGCATGCAGGGTGCGGATCGCGCCGGTGGGCGGCGTATCGGCGAGGTCCGGTGCGAGGGCTTCGACCAGGGCAGCCGCTTTGGTCTGAAAGGCTTCCATGTCGCGCCGCAGCCCCGCCGCCCGGCGCTGCAGGGCGGCGCGCTCGGCGAGCCGGTCCGGCACCGTGCGCCAGGCTTCCAGCGCGCCCTCGGCCTCCTCGGAACGGGCGGTGGCGGGCAGGCCGAGAGGCCTCAGCGCCTCCGCCCAGTCCGACTGCCAGGCGGCGCGGCGCGCCCCGGTCTCGGCCAGAGCGGCTTCCAGCTTCTCCGCGGTCGCGGCGGCGGCGCGGAGCCGGCCGCCGGTCTCGAGATTGGCTTCCCAGCGGCTCGCGAGCGTCGCGACCCGGGCCTCGAGCCGTTCGAGGGCCTGACCGATATCGCCATCCGGGGCCGGATCGAGCCCGGCCCGGGTGAACAGGTCGGCGAGCGGCGCCCGGGCGGATTCGATCCGGGTCTGCAGATGGTCCCGCTCGATCCGCTGCTCGGCCAGCCGCTGCTCGGCCTCGATCAGGTTCTCGGTCTCGGCGAGCCAGGCAGCCATCTCGGCCGGGGGGCCGGGGACGAGGCCGGCGGGCTGCCAGGCCTCGCGCCAGGCGGCCTCGCCCTCGGCGATCTGGTCCGCGATCCCGGCGAGCACCCGTTCGGCTGCCGCCAGCGCCGCATCCTCGGCGGCGAGGCGGTCGAGATCGGCCGCGTGGGCCGCGACCCGCGCGGCGTCGGCGGCACGCTCGTCGGCGAAGCGGTCCGCCTCGAACAGGGCGCGCTCGTAGGCGGCCAGCGTGCCGGGCTCGGTGGTGCGACCGGCCGCGAGGGCGTCGCGCAGGGGCGCGAAGGCGGCGTCGCGGGCGGCCCGCACGGATTCGAGCCGCTCCTGGGTGGCGATCGGCCGGCCGGCCTCGCGCTCGCGCAGGCGGGTGCGGGTGGCGTCGGCCTGGGCCCGCGCCGCGTCCCGGCGGTCGGCGGCGCGTTCCTGCTCGCGCCGCTTGCCGTCGAGCAGGGTGCGGTAGCGCGCGATCGTGTCGGCGCTGGGCAGGGGCATGCGGGCCAGCGCGGCGGTGTCGGCCACCGGCGGCGACAGACGCGCCGCCTGGTTGCGCAGCAGGGCCGTCTCCCGCCGGATCGCGGTGTCCAGCGCCTCGTGGGCGGCGAGGCGCTCGTGCAGCTTGGCGAGCGGCTTCAGGGCCTCGCGCAACGGCGTCGGATCGTGGGTGGCGCCGGCCGCCTCGACCTCCCGGGCCAGGCGGTCGCGCTCGGCCCTGGCGGCCGCAGCGTCGCGCGCCAGCTGCTCCTCCGCGGCGGCGAGCGTCCTGCCGTCGCGGATCAGCCGCTCGACCCGGGCGCGGGCGGCGTCGGTGGGCTGGCTGGCTTCCAGGGACGCGAGATCCGGGGCGCCGATCCGGGCGCGCAGGCGCTCTAGGTCGAGCCCGACCTTGTGGGCGTCGCCCTCGATCCGGGGCAGATCGGTGCCGCCCTTCTCGAACTCCTTGGTGCCGCTGAACGCCGCCAGGATCTCCTCGGCCCGCAGGATCAGCGCCGGCTCCACCGGCACCGACTCGGCCTCGCCCCGCGCCCGGGCGCGGGCAGCGTCGGCGCGCGCCGCCTCGGCCTCGGCCTCACGGCAGCGTTCGAGGGCGGCGCCCAGGCGCTCGATCCAGGCGGAATCCGCCTCGGCGAGGCCGGCATCCGCGGCGATCCGGTGGTCCAGCGCGTCGATCTCGGCGACGATCGGCCGGGCGCGCTTCAGGCGCTCCAGCCGGGCGCGCTCGGTGGCCACGCGCTCGCGCTCGGCCCGCAGCGCATCGAGCTGCTGGGCGGCGGCCGCGATCTCGTCGTTCAGCGCGCGCCAGTCGCCGGCGCGCAGGCCCTTCTCGCGGATCGCCTTGCGGGCGGTCTCGTGCCGCTCCAGGGCCTGGTAGAAGGTCCGGTGCTTGGCCTGGCGGGGGGCGAAGATGCCCTCGGCCTCCGCGTCGAGGGCGGCTTGCAGCTCGGTGAGGCCGCGCAAGCCAGACCCAGCTGCGAACAGGCTGGCGCCGACCTCGCCCTCGACATCGACCATCTCGCGCCCGCCGGCCCGCAGGCTGCCGGCATCGAGGCCGAAGGCGCGGCAGAACACGGTGCGGGAGATGCCGCCGAGGAACGGCGCCAGGGCGTCGTCGGGGAGCGGCGCCTCGGCGGCGTCGATCAGCGTCCGGGTGTTGCCCTTGCGGCGGCGGAAGGCCAGGCGGCGCCCGTCGGCGGCCTCGACCTCGGCGCCGAGGCGCAAGAGCGGCATGTCGTGCAGGAAGGCGTAGCGCGTGGTCTTCTCGAAGCCGAACAGCAGGTCGGTGACCGCCGCGAGCGCCGTGCTCTTGCCGGCCTCGTTGGCGCCCAGCACCACGTGCAGGCGGGCATCGGGCCGGAAGGTCACGGTCCGATCGGTGAAGGCGCCGTAGCGCTCCAAAGCGAGGCGGATCAGCCGCATTGTGCGCGCCTCAGCAATGCCGGCCGCCGAGGCGGCCCAGGATCAGCGCCTCGGCCTCGGCACAGAGCGCGTCGAACTCGGCCTCCAGATCGGCCTCCGCGGCGGCGGATGCCGGCATGCGGGCGCCAATCTCGGCGAGCGCCGCCTTGGCCCGACTGCGGAAATCCGGGTCGCGGTCGAGATCGGCGAGAAGGGCCGCCGGGTCGATCGCCGCCCCGGAGGCCTCGACCGGAGCGCGGGGCCTTCGGGTCTCGATCTTCAGGCGCTCCAGCCAGATATCCTCGTGCAGCCGGTGGGCGGCGGCCTGGATCTCGGCGGTGACGTTGTCTCTGTCGGCCGAGAGCGCGTCATGGGCCGGGGTCGTGCCGGCCAGATGCACCCGCACCAGCACGAGGCGCTGGGCCGCCACCTCCGCCAAGGGCCGCAGGGCGGCCTCCACATTCTCGAGGACGGCGCTTGTGTCGGCGGCCTCGCTCAGGTCGACGGTGACCTGCTCGAAGCGGGCTCGGTCGAGGGGGACGCGGCTCAATCCGGTCACCCGCCCGTCTGCGACCTCCACCAGGACCGCGCCCTTCGCGCCGCATTCGCGCACGCTCCGGCCCTGGATGTTGCCGGGGAACACGATCCAGGGATCCCGGGACAGTTCCGCATATTCGTGGATGTGGCCGAGCGCCCAGTAATCGTAGCCCCGCGCGGTGAGGTCGGCCACCGAGCAGGGGGCGTAGGTCTCATGCGCGGCGTGGCCTGTGCAGGAGGTGTGCAGCACGCCGAGGTTGAACCAGCCGGGCAGGGCGGCCGGGTAGGTCAGCGACAGGTTCTCCTCCACGGCCCGGGCCTGGAAGCTCCGGCCGTGCACGGCGACCCGCAGGGATTCGAGGCGCAGCGTCTCGGCGCGGCTCGCGGAGAAGACATGCACCGAGGGCGCCAGGGTGATCGAGCGGGTGATCACGCTCTCGGCGTCGTGGTTGCCGCGCACCAGGATCGTCGGGATGCCGGCCCGGTCGAGACGCGCCACCTGGCGGGCGAAGAACAGCCCGATCGTGTTGTCGGCCCAGTCGCCGTCATAGATGTCCCCGGCCACGACCACGAAGGCAACCCGCCGCTCGATCGCCTGGGTGACGAGGTCCTCGAAGGCCTGCCGCCCCGCGGTGGCGAGCCGGCGGGCCAGCTCCGCGTCGCGGGTGGCGAGGCCCGAGAGCGGGCTGCCGAGATGCAGGTCCGCCGCGTGGATGAAGCTGAAGCCCGACATCGGCCCCCAGTGAGCAATCGGTGAGCCGGGGTCTTAGGCCGCCGGGGCGTGCGGCCTCAAGCGGCGACGGCGCATCGCTGCACAGGCGCGGGGCGCGTGTGACGGCCTCAGGACCGGAACTCGATCAGCATGGCCCTGGCGGCGGCCGAGAAGGTGGCCTTCTGCTGGTCCGCGTCGGGGCATGGAGCCCCGAAGGCCGCCCTTCGCACGTCCGGTTGCGAGGGGGCGCGACCGTCACTTGCGCAGCGGCACGCCCTTCGTGGTGAAACGCGGCGCGCCCGGATGGCGCATGGGGCGCGACTGGCCTCCGGCCTTGCCCGCACCGGCACCGGTTCCCGGCGGCTGCGAGAGCGGAACGAGCTGGTCCGGCCTCGGCCCGATGAGATCCGCGCGGCCCATCGCCCGCAGCGCCTCGCGCAACAGGGGCCAGTTCTCGGGATCGTGGTATCGCAGGAACGCCTTGTGCAGCCGGCGCTGCCGCATCCCCTTGATCGCGTCGACCGGCTCGCTGCCGCCGCGCCGCACGCCCTGCAACGGGTTGATCTCGGTGTGATACATGGTCGTGGCGGTCGCCATGGGCGAGGGCAGGAACGTCTGGACCTGGTCGGCGCGATAGTCGTTCTTCTTGAGCCACAGGGCGAGGTTCATCATGTCCTCGTCGGTCGTGCCCGGATGCGCCGCGATGAAATACGGGATCAGGTAGTATTTCTTGCCGGCCTGCTTGGCGGCGGCGTCGAACATCTCCTTGAAGCGGTCATACGTGCCGATTCCCGGCTTCATCATCAGGTCGAGGGGGCCGCGCTCGGTGTGCTCGGGCGCGATCTTGAGACGGCCGCCGACGTGATGGGTGACGAGCTCCTTGACGTATTCGGGGCTCCGGACCGCGAGGTCGTAGCGCACGCCGGAGGCGACCATCACCTTCTTGACGCCCTTCACCTCCCGGACCTTGCGATAGAGCCGGATCAGGTCATCGTGCGAGGTGTTCAGGTTCGGGCAGATATCCGGGAAGACGCAGGACGGCAGCCGGCACGCCGCCTCGATCTTCGGGTCCTTGCAGGCCATCCGGTACATGTTCGCCGTCGGCCCGCCGACATCGGAGATCACGCCCGTGAAGCCCGGGGTCTTGTCGCGGATCTTCTCGATCTCGCGCAGGATCGAGCCCTCCGAGCGGTTCTGGATGACACGGCCCTCGTGCTCGGTGATGGAGCAGAAGGTGCAGCCGCCGAAGCAGCCGCGCATGATCGTCACCGAGAACTTGATCATGTCCCAGGCAGGGATCTTCGCGTCGCCGTAGGACGGATGGGGGGCGCGGGCGTAGGGCAGGTCGTAGACCGCATCCATCTCCTCGCTGGAGAGCGGGATCGGCGGCGGATTCAGCCACAGGTCGCGGTCGCCGTGGCGCTGGACGAGGGGGCGGGCGTTGCCGGGATTGGCCTCCCGGTGCAGCACCCGCGAGGCGCGGGCATAGGCCTCCTTGTCGTCCTTGACCTGCTCGTAGGCGGGGAGCCGGATCACGGTCTCGCCGGGGCGACGGGAAGCGGCCTCGTCGGTCGAATCGAGATCGTCGGCGGGCAGCTCGGTGTAATGCGCGGGCACGCGGCGGAACAGGGCGACGCCCCGGACGGAGTCGAGATCGTGCGGGGCCTCGCCCGCCGCGAGGCGGTTCGCCACCTCGACGACGGCGCGCTCGGCATTGCCGTAGATGAGCAGGTCGGCCTTCGCGTCCGCCAGGATCGAGCGGCGCACCTTGTCGGACCAGTAATCGTAGTGGGCGATGCGGCGCAGCGAGGCCTCGATGCCGCCGAGGATGATCGGCACGTCCTTGTAGGCCTCGCGGCAGCGCTGCGTGTAGACGATGGTCGAGCGGTCCGGACGCCGGCCGCCTTCGCCGCCCGCCGTGTAGGCGTCGTCGTGACGGAGGCGACGGTCCGCCGTGTAGCGGTTCACCATCGAATCGAGATTGCCGCCGGTGACGCCGAAGAACAGCGTCGGCCTGCCCAGGGCCTTGAACGGCTCCGCCGATTGCCAGTCGGGCTGCGCGATGATGCCGACCCGGAATCCCTGCGCTTCGAGCAACCGGCCGATGATGGCCATGCCGAAGCTCGGATGATCGACATAGGCGTCGCCGGTCACCAGGACGATGTCGCAGGCGTCCCACCCGAGCGCGTCCATCTCGGCGCGGCTCATGGGCAGGAATGGCGCCGCCTTCCTGGCAAGCGGCGCCTTGCAGGCGAGGGTCACCAGGGATCGGCTCGCGGAGGCTTGGAGGTCCATGGGGTGGGTGCATAGACCGCCGAGGCCGCGAGCTCAACGAAGCGCGAGGGGATCGAGCGCTGCAACCTCCTGAAAGCGCCGGAAACCGGCGTTCAATCTGCGCTCGAAATGGCATGCGGGTGCGAGCCGGGAAGCAGGTCGTTCTCGACCAGCGAGCTTTTGTCTCACCCCGGCATCTGTTCAACGTCCGTTCCTGGACGTCGGGTCGGACGCTTGAACGGCCAGGTTCTGACCAAAGCGGCCACCCTCCGCAAAAGCAGATCGGGCTCGCCCCCAAGCGAACGCCCGAGCTTCCGGCGCGTTGAAGCGCGGCGGTGGCGCCAGAACCACCCGGTGAGGTACGAGTCCGGCCCGATGAACAGCTTCGCCCATCCGGACCGCTCCGGCCTCGCCACGGCGCTTCCGATCCGGCCGGTGGAGCGCGCGCACGCGCCGTTCAAGATCGTGAGCTGGAACCTGCTCCGACGCACCGGCGCGGCGGTGGACGACGTCGTCGCCCTGGTCGCGCAGGAGAAGCCGGACCTTCTGCTCATGCAGGAGGCGACCCGGGCGATCGGCTTCCTGCAGGACCGGATCGGTGGCCATTACGCCTGGGCGCCGCTGCCCGGGCGGATCCACGGCCTGGCGATGTGGAGCCCGAAACCGTTTCCGAATGCGCCGCGGGTGATCACGCTCCCCTCGGGCGCCCTGGTTCACCGGGTCTGCCAGGTGCTCGATCTGGGCGAGTTCGGCGTCGCGAACGTCCACCTGTCGCACGGGCAGATGCTGAACCGGCGCCAGCTGCGCCGCATCGTCGGCGAGCTGCCGCCGCGGGCCGCGGTGCTGGGCGATTACAACATCGTCGGCCCGGCGCTGATCCCGGGCTTCCGCGATGTCGGCCCCCGGAGGCCGACCCACGCGATGGTCGACGTGCTGCCGCTGCGGCTCGACCGGTGCCTCGCCCGCGGCATGATCTGCCACGAGCATGCCGTGCTGCCGCGCGGGCCCTCCGATCACCGGCCGATCGTCGTGCATCTCGGGCCGGCGCCGGAAGCGCACGCGCCCGCGCGCTTCAAAGGTATGGCAGCAGCAGTCGCACGGCTGCGTCGCGCAGACGGATCGGCAAAGCGCGCGCGGCGAGATCCTCACGGCTGAGCCGCGATTCCATCTTGCCTTGCATGAAGGCGTCGAGCTGGGCCGCGAGGTCGGCGTCGATGATCTCGACGTTCAGTTCGAAATTGAGCCGGAAGCTGCGCATATCCCAGTTCGCGCTGCCGACGAAGCACCAGACGTCGTCGACCACCATGGCCTTCGAATGGTCGAAGGGCGGCTCGTCGAGCCAGACCCGCACCCCGGCGCGGAGCAGCGGGTCGAGATGCGCCCGGGTCGCCCAATCGATGAACGGATGGTCGCTCACCCGCGGGATGATCACGTCCACGATGATGCCCCGGGTCGCGGCCTGCGCGAGGGCGCCAGTGACCAACTCGTCGGGCAGGAAATAGGGGGTGACGAACCGGACCGTCCGGCGGGCGCAGGCGAGCGCCTGGAGGATGACCTGCTCGATCTTCTCGACATCCGCGTCCGGCCCCGAGGTGACCACCCGGGCGACGCTCTTGCCCACCGGCTGCAGGTCGGCGAGCCACGGCTCGGAATCGAGGATCTCGCCGTCCACGAAGGCCCAGTCGGCCGCGAAGGCCACCGCGAGCTGCTCGACGACAGGCCCGCGGAGACGGAAATGGGTGTCGCGGATCGGATGCTCGGGCTTCAGGGAGACCCGGTTCGGCTGCGAGATGTTGAGACCGCCGGTGAAGGCGACGCACCCGTCGACGATCAGCAGCTTCTTGTGTGAGCGCAGATTCAGGAACGGCATCCGCCAGGGCAGCGCCGAGTGCATGAACAGGGCCGCCGGGATGCCGAGGCTGGTGAGCCGGTGATAGACCGGCGCGCGAAAATAGCCGCCGCCGATCCCGTCGATGATCACGCGGACCTTGACGCCCCGGGCCTTCGCCTCGGCCAGGGCATCGCAGAACGCGCGGCCGGTGGGATCGTCGCGGAAGATATAGCTCGACAGCCCGATGCTGGCCTTGGCGTCACGGATCGCCGCCAGCATCACCGGATAGGCGGCGTCGCCGTTGCGGAACATCTGCACGTCGTTGCCCGTGAAGGCCGGGAGCCCGGTGATGCGCCGGATCGCCCGGTCCAGGGGCCAGAGCGTCTCGGGCACCACGGCATCGTCGGTATCGGGCAGCTGGGTCGCGTCGGAGGGCTTCGTGCGCAGCTTGCGCGCCCGGCGCGAGACGCGGTTGATGCCGAAGGTCAGGTAGAGCGCGGTCCCGAAGATCGGCGAGAGCCAAGCCAGCCCGATCCACCCGACCGCGACGCTGACCCGGCGCTTGCGCAGCAGGGCGTGCAGGGTGACGCCGATCGCCAGGGCGAAGCCGATGAGCGCCGCAACATCCGCCCGCAACAGGGCGGTGGATTGCAGCCATCGATACAGCGCGTCTTCCAAGGTCTCGGCATCCGGTTCGCGTCAGACGGCGCCGGATATAGCTGAAGGAAACGCCGAGGCGCGGATTTAATACGGCCGGAGGGGCGGCTGTGCGCCGGTATCGGCGGTTCCGAGGGGCCGGGCGCAGCGATACGGCCCGCTGCCGTCGAGCGCCGCGTACAGGATCCGGCCGCCATCCGCGATGCAGCGCGCCTTGGCCTCGGCATAGGGCCTGTGGAAGCTCCAGATCGTGATCATCGGGCCGACCGTGCCGAGGCAGACGCCGCCGAACAGTAGGGCGGCGGCCCAGGTCGCGCGGTCCGGACGCGGACGCGGCGGCCGGGGCGGCGGCATGGTGCCGACGAAGGCCAGGGTCAGTCCGAACAGGTCGATCGCGCTCATCAGCCGTTCCGCATGGAGGTGCCGAGCCCGGCAGGACCGGATATGCCGTCATCCTAGGGCAGGGCGCCCCCGGAGCCTACGCATCCCGACGCGGGGGACCTGCGTCGTATCGCGCGGGGCTCACGGCTCCCAGCGCGGCGACCGCTTGGTGAGGAACGCGTCGATGCCCTCCTGGGCGTCGGCCATCATCATGTTCCGGGTCATGATTTCGGCCGTGTAGCCATAGGCCTCCTCCAGGCCCATCTCGATCTGCCGACCGAACGCCTCCTTGCCGATCGCCAGGACCCGCCGCGCCTTTCCGGCGATGGTTTGGGCCATGGCGTTCACCGCCCCGTCCAACTCGGCTGACGCCACCACGCGGTTGACCAGGCCGATCCGCAAAGCCTCCTGCGCACCGACCGGCTCGCCGACCAGCAGCATCTCCAGGGCGGCCTTGCGCGACACGGCCCGCGACAGGGCGACCATCGGGGTCGAGCAGAACAGGCCGATCTGCACCCCCGGCGTGGCGAAGCGGGCCTCCTCGGCGCAGAGGGCGAGATCGCAGGTGGCGACGAGTTGGCAACCCGCCGCGGTGGCGATGCCGTGCACCTGGGCGATCACCGGCTGCGGCAGGCGCGTTAGGCTCAGCATCAGGCGGGCGCAGGTGCGGAACACCGCCTCGGTCGCCGCCCGGGAGGGATCGGCGCGCATCTCCTTGAGGTCGTGCCCGGCGCAGAAGGCCGGGCCGGCCCCGCGCAGGATCACCACCCGGACCGCAGGATCCTCCCGGATCGCGTCGAGCGCGTCCTGCAGCGCGCTCATCAGCGCCATCGACAGGGCGTTGCGCGCCTGCGGACGGTTCAGCGTCAGGGTCGCGACGCCGTCGGCATCGTGGCGCAGCAGGACGGGCGCGTCCGCGGAGGTGGGGGCGGCGAGGGCTGCGGACATGGCGATATCCTAAAGCGCGCTGCGCGGGTGCGCATCAAGGCGATTCCGCGGAGGACGCGGATCACCGCTCCGGTGGGCCGCCGTCGAAGGGATCCGATTGCGATCCGGCGTCGCCGTATGCGTCATCAAGCGTTTCCTCGGCTGGACCCTGCCTCAAGGCGACCGGGATCGCGGCCCTGGCCCAGTGCGGCAAGCTACGGCTGACCAGCTTTGTGTGGTCATTCTCGCGGCTCAAGATCAGCCTGCATCGCTTGCCGCTATTGTCAAACACCAAGCTCCGCTGAGCGATCCGCATGGCGTCTGGCAGGTGCGCCATGCTGCGTGCAAAACGGCGCTCGAGATCGGCGGCGGGAACCGGATGCCCCCCGCGTTTCACGCGCTCAGCTACGCGACTGCGCGATTGTATGATGCTGCCAATCCCTACGAAGACCAGATTGACCTTGAACCCGTGATTGCGGGTCTCGGCCATGAAGGCGCGCTCGCTGCAACCGGCCAGCGTCGTCTCGATGCCGAAGCTCTGGTGGGCATCTCGCAAGGCCTGTCGGCGTTCGATGGCGAGACGGCCCGCCCGGGCCGCCATACTTGGGTTACCACCCCGGCCGCGTGCGATCTCCCGTGCCATGTCGTCCGGACTTACCACTTCGATACGTCCGCACGCATAACGGAGCGCCAGGGTCGATTTGCCGGCGCCGTTCGGCCCGGCAAAAACCCAAAGCTGCGGCGTCATAGATCGCGGATGACTTGGTCGCCCGCCTCGTCGAATCGGACCAGCTCCCGCCGTCCGCCGGGGTATTCTTTCACGAGCAGGCCTTCGGGCGTATCGCCCTCGACGTAGTAGACCGGAAAGCCGGCTTGCAGATGCTCCCGCGCCGCCGCACCATCGTCGTGCCGCGCGTTCAGGAGGTCTCGCCAGAGGCTTTCGCTCGTATCAACGGGCTTCGTGGCTTTTATCGCTGTCATGGAGGGACCCTCCGACCGGATCTGCGACAAGCCTACCACGGAACCGCGAAGCGTGCCCTTGCGAGGTCGCCGAGAACGCCCCTCAATCCTGCTCGGCGAGAGCGAGATCCAGGCTGGCGAAATCGGCGCCCGGGCCGTTCCACCACACGCTCGGATAGGAGGGCAGCCGGCCCATCACGCCGGCATAGGCGTCTGCCAGAGCCGTATCGATGATCACCAGCGTCGCGCCGGAGCGAGCCAGGCTGTCGGCGAGCGCCTCGCCGCGGCGGCTGCCGTCGAGGGCGAGGACGCGGACCCCGATCCGCGCCAGGCCGAGGCGCATCGCCTCCGCCTGACCGAGGTCGCGGACCAGGAGGGCGACGATCTCGCCGGCGCGCAGGCCCTCGGCGAAAGCCCAGTGGGCGACCCGGTTGGGGCAGATCGCCGGGGCGGCGCGCCGGTCGCCTGAGGCGAGGCCGAGCCCGGATCGGAAGCGCCGATCGGGATCACGCGGGCCCGGCGCCGGGACCGGAATGTCTGCGACAGTGGAGTTCACGCCAAACATACGCTGCGAACCGCCTGGATCTGGATAAACGGTGGACCTTGGCGTGACGCGCGCAGGTTAACACTCTGTCTCACGTTCGCAGATCTCCGGAACACTGGCCGTTTTTCAGGGCTCCGGACGGCCGGGACTGCGCCTATGCCGAATCGATGATGAACGGGGCAGAGCGATTTGGAGGCAAATTCGGTCGCATTGGCCTCGGGCGCCGGCCGGCCTATCTCCCGCTCGGAGCGGGCGACCCGGAAGAGGTTGCCCCGACTGAGGAAACACCCACCCATGCGCCAGATCGCCCCCTACGCGGCCGCCTTCGCTCTCACGCTTGCAGCCCTGCCGGCGCAGGCGCAGATCCGCAACGCGCCGTCCCCGCGAGCCCTGGAATTTGCCGCCTACATCTTCGCGGCCTCGAATGTCTGCGGCTACCGGATCGGCAACGAGGCCTTCGAGGGTCTCCTGGCGAAGCAGAACGTGCGGGTCGACGACGTCCAGCCGCGGGGCCCGTTCGGCAACCGGGTGCAGACGATGTTCACCCTGATGTCGAATCAGATGGCCCAGAACCGCGACCAGGCCTGCATCGCGGTGGCCGGCGAGTACGGACCGGAGGGTGCGATCACCAAGAACGTCCTGCTGCCGGCCGGTCCGACGACCGGCGCCCCGGCCCCGACGGAGCCGGTCAAGCCCGCGCAGTGATCGTTCAGCCCAGGCGCCACGCGATCGGCGACACCCCGCGCTCGGCCAGCCAGCCATTGGCGCGGCCGAACGGGTCGGAGCCCGGGAAATCCCGGGCGCGGTTGAGCGGGGAGGGATGCCCGCTCTCGAACACGCCGTGGCGGCCTGAATCGATCAGCGCCGTCCGGGCGCGGGCCTGGGCGCCCCAGAGCAGGAAGACCGCCGGCTCCGGACGGGCCGAGACCGCGGCGACCGCCTCGTCGGTCAGAGCCGACCAACCGTAGCGCAGATGCGCGCCGGCCTTTCCGGCCTCGACGGTCAGCGCGCTGTTCAGGAGAAGGACGCCCTGGCGGGCCCAGGGGGTCAGGTCGCCGCCGGCAGCCCGTTCCGAGCCTGCCTCCGCGAGGATCACGCGCAGGGACGCGGGCAGCCGGCCGGAGCCGACATACGAGAAGGCCAGGCCGTTGGCGTCGCCGGGCGTCGGATAGGGATCCTGCCCCAGGATGACGGCGCGCACCGCCGGCAGCGGCGTCTCTGTCAGCGCGCGGAAGATGTCGGCCGGCGCCGGCAGCACCCGCGCGCCCTCGGCGATCCGGGCATCGACCCGGGCCGCTACGGCGTCGGCCGCACCGCCGGCGAAGAACGGCAGCGCCAGCCATGGCGATCCGGAGGCGCGGAAGGCCGCCAGCGCGGCGGCCACGGGGGTGTCGGTCATCGGGTCTCGCCGGGTCGGACGATGCGCTCCGCGGTTGCGGGGCACCGGCGCCATGATTAGGGAGAATGGGTCGGCCCCGCGCCAGCGCGTACGGTCCAGCATGTCGCAGCCGGCCTTCGCTGAGCGGGCGGACACCCTACATGGGGCGGACGCGATACCGAACACCCCGGTTCAGGCCCAAGCGCGTGCGCCGGCTGCCGGGTATCCGAAGCCAGAAGAAGGACTCGGCGCGCGGCGCCGGAACGCTGCCATGAACGAACGCGTCGAACCCGCCGCGCTGGCGGATGGCCGGCCCCTCTCGACCCTCGTCCCCGCCGCGGGCGGCCTTCCGGCCGACCACCCGAAGGTGGCCTGGGGCCGCGTTGGCGTGCTGCTGATGAATCTCGGCACCCCCGAGGGCACCAGCTACTGGCCGATGCGCCGCTATCTCAAGGAGTTCCTGTCGGACCGCCGGGTCATCGAGGTGCCCCGGCTGATCTGGTGGCCGCTCCTCAACCTGATCATCCTGACCAAGCGCCCGGGGCCGAAGGGTCGCGACTACGCCAGCGTCTGGAACAACGAGCGGAACGAGGGTCCGCTCAAGACCATCACCCGCGGCCAGAGCGAGCGCCTGCAAGCCGCGATGGGCGATTCCGTCGTGGTCGACTGGGCGATGCGCTACGGCAAGCCGGAGGTGGCTGAACGCCTCCAGGCGCTGCTCGACCAGGGCTGCGACCGGATCCTGCTGGTGCCGCTCTACCCGCAATATGCGGCCGCGACCTCGGCCACCGCCTGCGACCAGGCGTTCCGGGCGTTGATGGACATGCGCTGGCAGCCGACGGTGCGGGTGTCGCCGCCCTATCACGACGACCCGGTCTACATCGCCGCCATGGCCGATTCGATCCGCGAGGGCCTAGCCAAGCTCGATTTCGAGCCCGAGGTGATCCTGACCTCGTTCCACGGCGTGCCGCGCAGCTACCTGCTCAAGGGCGATCCCTATCATTGCCAGTGCCACAAGACCGGACGTCTGATCCGGGAGGCCCTGGGCATGTCGCCCGAACGGATGCGGGTGACCTTCCAGTCGCGGTTCGGCAACGAGGAATGGCTCAAGCCCTACACCGACGAGACCGTGACGGAGCTGGCGAAATCCGGCGTCAAGCGCATGGCGATCGTCGCCCCCGGCTTCACGGCGGATTGCCTGGAGACGCTGGAGGAGCTCGACGGCGAGAATCGCCATTATTTCGAGGGGAACGGGGGCGAGCGCTTCGCCTACATCCCGTGCCTGAACGATTCCGATCTCGGCATGAAGGTGATCGAGAACGTGGTGCGCCGCGAGCTTCAGGGCTGGCTCTGACGCGAAAGCGCCGCGACGCCGCTTGCGGTCGGGCCCGGCCGGCCTATCATCCTCCGAAGCTGGACGGTTTTCAGATCCGGCGTCGGAGGATCACATGGCGTTCTTCATCGGGATCGCGTGTCCCTGGCTCCTGATCGCGGTGCTCGACCGGATCGCCGAAGGCCGCCGCACGGCCGAGCTCGCCGCGCTCGGCGTCACCGCCCCGACGCCGCCCGCGAGCTCGGCGTATCTGCATCCCGACCGGCCTTATTAAGATCTGAGGATCAGCCGTTAAGCGGGCCTCATCGGCCCGCGCTCCGCGCTGGCGACGCTTTGCATGAACAGATAACCTTTGCTTGGGAGCCGTCTTCAGGAGGACGCGATGATCCGTGCCGATCTCGGGCAGCAACTCGAAGCCTTCGTGGCGCGGCTGGTTGAGACCGGCCGGTACACATCACAGAGCGAAGTTCTGCGTGAGGGGGTCCGGCTCATCCAGGATCGGGAGGTCCATATCGCGGCTCTGGATGCCTCGATCGCACGCGGGATCGAGCAGGCGGATGCGGGACAGACGAAAGCCGCCGAGGAGGTTTTCGACCGCCTCGAACGCAAGTACCGTGACCTGAGCAACGCCAAAGCGTGATCGTCCGTTTCACCGAGGAAGCGGAACGCGACCTAGAGTCGATCGGCGACTACATTGCCCGCGATAACCCGTTTCGGGCGCTTAGCTTCGTGCAGTCGCTTCGTTCCAAGTGCATGGGCCTCGCCGACTTACCGAACGGGTTTCCTCTGGTCCCACGTTACGAGAAGCAGGGGATTCGCCGTCGGGTTCACGGCAATTATCTGATCTTCTATCGTGTCGAGACCGATCAGATCGTGATCTTGCACGTCGTCAATGGCGCAGTGGATTGCGACGGCATCCTTTTTCCGCCTTGAGCAGTCCTTGTTTGGATCGTGAGGATCCGGCAGGTGCGCAAGCCATCTGCCGGATCGATCCGCTATGCCGATCCGATCACGGCTTTTTCGTCTCGGGCGCCGGCTGGGCTGCGGCGGGCGCCGCGTCGGTGCGGTCGATCTTGGCGTCGGCGCGCAGCTTCAGGATTAGGTCCTGCTGGGCCTTGCGGACCAGGTGCTGGTCGATCTGCTCCTTCAGTTCGTCGAAGGTCGGCTGCGGCTTCGTGCGCTTCTCCTCGACCTTGATCACGTGCCAGCCGAACTGGCTCTTGACCGGGTCGGAGACCTGGCCCGGCTTCATCGCGAAGGCGGCGTTGGCGAAGTCCGGGACCATCCGCTCCTTGGTGAACCAGCCGAGATCGCCGCCCTCGGCCTTGGAACCCGGATCCTTCGAAGTCTCGGCGGCGACCTTGGCGAAATCCTCGCCGCCCTTGATCCGCGCGGCGATCTTCTTCGCGTCGCCCTCGTTGTCCACGAGGATATGGCGCGCGTGCACCTCCTCCTCGGGCTTCATCAGCTTGACGGTCTGGTCGTAGATCGCGTGCTCGGCCTCGGGGGTGACCGCGCGCTTGGCCTCCTGCTCCAGGTAGTCGTCGAGGAGGAGCTTGTCCCGGAAATAGGCGAGCTTGCGCTTGAACTCCGGCGTGTCGCCGATCTTGGCCGCCTCGGCGGCCTGCGCGCCGACCCGCAGGTCGACCATGTAATCCACCAGCAGGGACTTCTTCTGGGCCTCGTCGACACCCGGCAGCGACAGGGCCGGATCGTCCGACGCGATGGCCAGGTCGCCCTGCGTGATCGGCTTGCCGTTGACGCTGGCCACCACGGTGTCGGGGCTCGGGGCGGCCGTGTTGGCTGCAGGCGTCGAGGTCTGAGCCGGGGCCGCCTGGGGCGCCTGGGCCAGCGCGACACCGGGCATCGCGAGCATCAGGGCGAGCGCGCTCGCGCGCCGGAGGAGGGCGGTGTTCGGCATGCTGGCGTGGTCCTCGGCTGACGTCCCGGCGCCGCCCCGGTGAGGCCGGGCGGCGCGCCGCGGCACAGGTGGCGCGCGTCGCACGAGAAGGCAAGCGCTGCCGTTTCACCCGTCCGGAGCCCGATGGATCGGAGGCTGCCTCTTTCAGGTGCGCCGGCCGATGTTTACCTCTATAAGCCCGGCCAACTCCGCCAAGGCCGGCCCGCCACGCTCACCCGTGGGCGGGCTCGCGCGTCCGCAGGTCAACGATGCTCGGCTCCATCGCCAAGAAGATTTTCGGCTCCTCCAACGACCGGCGCGTCAAGGGCTATCGCCCGCGCGTGGCGCAGATCAACGCGCTGGAACCGGAGATCCAGGCCCTGTCGGACGACGCGCTCCGGGCGCGCACCGACATGCTGAAGGCGGAACTCGCCGCCGGCAAGAGCCTCGACGACATCCTGGTCCCGGCCTTCGCGACGGTGCGCGAGGCGGCCAAGCGAGTCTTCGGCCAGCGCCATTTCGACGTGCAGCTGATCGGCGGCATGGTGCTGCACGAGGGCGGCATCGCCGAGATGAAGACCGGCGAGGGCAAGACCCTGGTGGCGACCCTGCCGGTCTACCTGAACGCCCTCGAGGGCAAGGGCGTCCACGTCGTCACCGTGAACGACTACCTCGCCTCCCGCGACGCGGAATGGATGGGCCAACTCTACCGGTTCCTGGGGCTCACCGTCGGCACCATCGTGCACGGGCTCGACGACGAGCAGCGCAAGGCGGCCTATGCCTGCGACATCACCTACGGCACCAACAACGAGTACGGGTTCGACTACCTGCGCGACAACATGAAGTACGAGCTGTCGCAGCTCGCCCAGCGCGGACACAACTTCGCGATCGTCGACGAGGTCGACTCGATCCTGATCGACGAGGCGCGCACGCCGCTGATCATCTCGGGCCCGGTGGACGACCGCTCCGAGCTCTACGTCTCGGTCGACGCGATCATGCCCCGGCTGGTACGCGAGCATTACGACCTCGACGAGAAGCAGCGCACGGTCTCGCTGACGGAAGCCGGCAACGAGTTTGTCGAGGTGACCCTGCGCGAGGTCGGCCTGCTCAAGGACGGCGACCTCTACGACGCCCACAATGTCAGCCTCGTCCACCACGTGAACCAGGCCCTGCGCGCCCACACGCTGTTCACCCGGGACAAAGATTACATCGTCAAGAACGACGAGGTGGTGATCATCGACGAGTTCACCGGCCGCATGATGCAGGGCCGGCGCTACTCGGAGGGCCTGCACCAGGCGCTCGAGGCCAAGGAGCGGGTGACGATCCAGCCCGAGAACCAGACGCTCGCCTCGATCACCTTCCAGAATTATTTTCGACTTTACAATAAACTGGCGGGCATGACCGGCACGGCCTCCACGGAAGCCGACGAGTTCGCCGAGATCTACAAGCTCGACGTGGTCGACATCCCGACCAACAAGGAGGTCGAGCGCGTCGACGAGGACGACGAGGTCTACCGCACGGTCGCCGAGAAGTACGACGGCATCATCGCGGAGATCGACAAGGCGCATAGCCGGCACCAGCCGATCCTGGTCGGCACCGGCTCGATCGAGAAGTCCGAGCACCTGGCCGAGATGCTCAAGAAGCACGGCTACACCCTGCTCGACTATTCCGATCCGAACGCGCTGACCGACGTCTACAAGGCCGCCCGCGAAGGCCGGGTCACCAAGCGTTTCGCCGTGCTGAACGCCCGCTTCCACGAGCAGGAGGCCTACATCGTCGCCGAGGCCGGCGTGCCGGGCGCGATCACCATCGCCACCAACATGGCCGGCCGCGGCACCGACATCAAACTCGGCGGCAACCTCGAGATGCGGATCGAGAAGGAGCTCGGCCACCTGCCGGACGGGCCGGAGCGCGACGCCGCCATCGAGGCGATCAAGGCCGAGATCGCTGACAACCGCGCCAAGGTGCTGGCCTCCGGCGAGCCGGCCGACCCCGCCGCCGGCCGCAAGAAGGCCCTGCCGGGCGGCCTCTACATCATCGGCACCGAGCGCCACGAGTCGCGGCGCATCGACAACCAGCTCCGCGGCCGCTCCGGCCGCCAGGGCGATCCCGGCCGCTCGAAGTTCTACCTGTCGCTTCAGGACGACCTGATGCGGATCTTCGGCTCCGACCGCATGGACGGGATGCTGCAAAAGCTCGGCCTTGAGCAGGGCGAGGCGATCATCCACCCCTGGATCAACAAGGCGATCGAGAAGGCGCAGCAGAAGGTCGAAGCGCGCAACTTCGACATGCGCAAGAACGTGCTCAAATACGACAACGTCATGAACGACCAGCGCAAGGTCGTGTTCGAGCAGCGCCGGGACTTCATGGCCCAGGAGAGCGTGCGCGAGACCGTGGACGAGATGCGCGAGGGCGTGATCGACGACCTCGTCGCCCGCTACATCCCGCAGAACGCCTATGCCGAGCAGTGGGACGTCGCCGCCCTGCACGAGCAGGTCCGCGAGGTGCTCAACCTCGACGTCCCGGTGGAGGATTGGGCCAAGGAAGAGGGCATCGCCGACGAGGAGATGCGCGAGCGCCTGCTCAAGGCCGCCGAGACCGCCTATGCCGAGCGGGCCGAGAAGAACGGCACCGAGATCACCGCCTATATCGAGAAGCAGGTCCTGCTCCAGACCCTGGATCACCTGTGGCGGGAGCACCTCGTGACCCTCGACCACCTGCGTCAGGTGATCGGCTGGCGCGGCTTCGCCCAGCGCGACCCGCTCAACGAGTACAAGTCCGAGGCGTTCGACCTCTTCAACAACCTGATCACGGCCCTGCGCGAGCAGGTGACGACGCAGCTCTCCCGCGTCGAGATCGTGCACCAGCAGCCCGACCAGCAGGCCTTCCCGGGCGGCACCCCGGAACTGCCCCCGATGTTCGCCCAGCATCTCGACCCGGTCACCGGCGAGAACGAAATGGATTATGCCGGGCGCGGCTCGGGCAGCGATGGCGGCGGCGGTCCGGCCTACGGCTACGCCGCGCAAGGGCTCGCGGCCGACGGCGCCGTGCTGGAGCGCGACCCGAACGATGCCACCACCTGGGGCCGGGTCGGGCGCAACGAGCCGTGCCCCTGCGGCTCGGGCAAGAAGTACAAGCACTGCCACGGCACGTTCCAGGCCTGAGGCGGCCCGCCCCATGGCCGCCCGCGCCGTCTTCGTCGCCGGTGCCGGCACCGAGATCGGCAAGACCTACGTCACCGCGGCGCTGACCCGGCGCCTGCGGGCGCAGGGTCGGCCGGTGCGGACGCTCAAGCCGCTCGCGAGCGGCGTGCCGCCGCTGAGCGACCCGGCCTTCGTGGAGAGCGACACGGCCCGGCTGCTCGACGCGCAGGGCCTCGGTATCGACGACGAGACGGTCGAGGCCTGCTCACCCTGGCGGTTCGCGGCCCCGCTCGCCCCCGATCAGGCGGCGGTGCTGGAGGGCCGGTCCCTGGCGCTGCCCGACCTCGTCGGCTGGTGCCGGGCGCAGATCGCCCACGGTGACGGAACCCTGATCATCGAGGGTGTCGGCGGGGTCATGAGCCCGGTCACCGAGGCGGCCACCGGGCTCGACTGGCTGAAGGCCCTCGACGTGCCGGCGCTCCTCGTCTCCGGCAGCTATCTCGGCGCGATCAGCCACGCGCTCACCGCCCGCGAGACCCTGCGCCTCCACGGCATCCCGCTCCTCGCCATCGCGGTGAGCGAGAGCGAGGGGGCTCCGGCACCGCTCGCCACCGTGGCCGCGTCGATCACGCGCCATGCCGGCGTGCCGGTCTTCAGCCTGCGGCGCGGCGAAGCCTGCCCCGAGGCGTTGGCCGATCTGGTCTGACCGGGCCTCGTCCATCGACCGGGCCAATACCTCTACCGTCATTGCGAGCGCAGCGAAGCAACCCAGTGTGGCGCGCGCTCTTAGTTCGTTGCGTATCCCTGGGTTGCTTCGCTGCGCTCGCAATGACGTGAGGGTCGAGGACAAGCCCTTCCTCCGCAAACGGATCCGGCCGCGCCGGCTTCCACTTCGACGGCCGGCGCTCTACCTGTCCGGCTAGGGCGAACGATGTAATCCCGCGGGAGCCTTGCGTTGAGTCAGTCCCTTGCCCCCGCGGCGGCGCCGGGTTCCCAGGCCGGTGCCGGCGACGAGCCCGCGTCCCAGAAGGGCCGGCTCAAGCCGGCGCTGATCTTTGGGGCGCTGGGCGTCGTCTACGGCGATATCGGGACGAGCCCGCTCTACGCCTTCAAGGAGGCCGTGAAGGCGGCGACCGCGGGCGGCGCCGCGGTGCCGGCGGCCGCCACGGGTGCGGTATCGCTGATCCTGTGGGCGCTGATCCTGATCGTGTCGCTGAAATACGCGGTGCTGATCCTGCGCGCCGACAACAAGGGCGAGGGCGGCATCGTCGCCATGCTGGCCTTGCTCGGCGCCCGGCAGGCCCGCCACGGGACCTGGAAGGCGGCGCTGCTGGTGGTCGGGCTGATCGGCGCGGCCCTGCTCTACGGCGATGGCGCGATCACCCCGGCGATCTCGGTGCTCTCGGCCATCGAGGGGTTGAAGGTCGACGCGCCGGCCCTCGGCCATTTCGTCGTGCCGATCACGATCGCGATCCTGGTCGCGCTGTTTTCGGTGCAGCACAAGGGCGTGGCGGCGATCGGCCGGGTGTTCGGCCCGGTGATGCTGCTGTGGTTCGTGGTGCTGGCGGCGCTGGGGATCGGCGGCATCCTGCACAAGCCGGAGATCCTCGCCGCGGTGAACCCGCTGCGCGCCGTCAACTTCATGCTGCATGCCGGCTGGCACGTGAGCTTCGCCATGCTGGGCGCCGCCTTCCTGGCGGTGACCGGCGGCGAGGCGATGTATGCCGATCTCGGCCATTTCGGCGCCATGCCGATCCGGGCGGCGTGGTTCGTCCTGGTCCTGCCGGCGCTGGTGCTGAACTATTTCGGCCAGGGCGCCCTGCTGCTGGCCTCGCCCGACGCGATCGAGAACCCGTTCTTCCGGCTTTGCCCGGATTGGGGCCATTACCCGCTGATCGCGCTGGCGACGCTCGCCACGATCATCGCCTCGCAGGCGATCATCTCGGGCGTGTTTTCCCTGACCCAGCAATCGGTGCAGCTCGGCTTCCTGCCGGCGATGCGCATCGTCCAGACGGCCAAGGAGGAGCGCGGCCAGATCTATGTCCCGATGGTGAACTGGCTCCTCGCCGCCGCGACCCTGATCGCCGTGGTGATGTTCGGCTCCTCCGACGCGCTCGCCGGGGCCTACGGGATCGCGGTCTCGATGCTGATGGGCATCACCACCCTGCTCGCCGCGCTGATCGCGCTCCGCTGGGGCTACAACCCGATCCTGGTCTTCGCGGTCAACGGCCTGTTCCTCGCCATCGACGCGGTGTTCTTCGCGGCCAACAGCGTGAAGATCCTCGAAGGCGGCTGGTTTCCCCTGGTGCTCGCCGGCCTCGTCGCCCTGATGATGCTCACCTGGAAGAAGGGCAACGAGCTGGTCGAGGAGGCCAGGGTCGCCCTGCGCCTGCCGGAGGATGCCTTCCTGGCCGGGCTCCAGCACCGTGAGTTGCTGCGCCTGCCCGGCACCGCGGCCTTCCTGTCGGCGGCCGAGCACGGGATCCCGCTCCACCTGTCGCGCTTCGTCGAGCGCAACCGCGCCCTGATGGAACGGATCCTGATCATCACCGCCCTCTACGAGGAGACCCCGACGGTCCCGGCGGAGCAGCGCGCCCACGTGACGATCCTGGCGCCGGACTTCTACCGGGTGATCCTCCGCTACGGCTTCATGGAGGAGGCCTCGATCCCGGAGGGGCTGGCCTGCGCCGTCGCCTCACGCCACCTGCCCGCGCACGTCATCGAGGACATGACCGTGTTCGTCGGCCACGAGACCATCATCTCCCGGAGCGACAAGCGCGGGATGGCGCCCTGGCGGGAGAACCTCTTCGCCTTCATGCAGCGCAACGCCGAGCGCACCGGCGCCTTCTTCGGCGTGCCGACGCGGCAGGTGGTCGAGGTCGGCACCGAGATCGAGATCTGAGGCTTCGGAGAGCCGCCGGGAACCGCCGCGCAGACTGGAACGCATAAAGACATGTTTATGTCTTGATTGCTTCGTATCCCGCGAAGTGGTAGAGGCTGGCCCCGAACCGCAACGCGAACACACGGAGCCGCCGACTCATGGCCAAGGATTATATCGTCAAGGACATCGGGCTGGCCGATTACGGCCGCAAGGAGATCTCGATCGCCGAGACGGAGATGCCGGGCCTGATGGCGGTCCGCGAGGAGTACGGCGCTGCGCAGCCCCTGAAGGGCGCCAAGATCGCCGGCTCGCTCCACATGACGATCCAGACCGCGGTGCTGATCGAGACCCTGAAGGCGCTCGGCGCCGACATCCGCTGGGTCTCCTGCAACATCTACTCGACCCAGGACCATGCCGCCGCCGCCATCGCGGCCGCCGGCATCCCGGTCTTCGCCGTGAAGGGCGAGACCCTGGAGGAGTACTGGGACTACACCTCGCGCCTGTTCGACTGGCATGACGGCGGCATGCCGAACATGATCCTCGACGACGGCGGCGACGCCACCATGTTCGTCCATCTCGGCCTGCGCGCCGAGAACGGCGACACCGCCTTCCTCGACAAGCCGGAGAGCGAGGAAGAGGAGATCTTCTTCGCGCTGCTGAAGAAGAAGCTCGCCGAGAAGCCGAAGGGCTGGTTCGCCGGCCTCGCCGACAGCATCAAGGGCGTCTCCGAGGAGACCACCACGGGCGTCCACCGCCTGTACGTGCTGGCCAAGGAGGGCAAGCTGCTCTTCCCGGCGATCAACGTGAACGACTCGGTCACCAAGTCGAAGTTCGACAACCTCTACGGTTGCAAGGAGTCGCTGGTCGACGGCATCCGCCGCGGCACCGACGTGATGATGGCCGGCAAGGTCGCCATGGTCGCCGGCTTCGGCGATGTCGGCAAGGGTTCGGCTGCGTCCCTGCGCAACGCCGGCTGCCGCGTGCTCGTGTCGGAGATCGACCCGATCTGCGCGCTCCAGGCCGCCATGGAGGGCTACGAGGTCGTGACGATGGAGGACGCCGCCCCGCGCGCCGACATCTTCGTCACCGCCACGGGCAACAAGGACATCATCACGATCGATCACATGCGGGCCATGAAGGACCGGGCGATCGTCTGCAACATCGGCCACTTCGACAACGAGATTCAGGTCGCCGGCCTGAAGAACCTGAAGTGGTCCAACATCAAGCCGCAGGTGGACGAGATCACCTTCGCGGACGGTCACCGCATCATCCTCCTCTCGGAGGGGCGCTTGGTGAACCTCGGCAACGCGACCGGTCACCCGTCCTTCGTGATGTCGGCCTCCTTCACCAACCAGACGCTGGCCCAGATCGAGCTCTGGACCAACCCGGGCAAGTACCAGAAGCAGGTCTACACCCTGCCCAAGACCCTCGACGAGAAGGTCGCGGCGCTGCACTTGGAGAAGATCGGCGTGAAGCTCTCGAAGCTGCGCCCCGATCAGGCCGCCTATATCGGCGTGTCCGAGTCCGGCCCGTTCAAGCCCGAGCATTACCGCTACTGAGCCGGCCTCGGCCGGGACACTTCCGGTTCGACGCCCGTCGAACCGGAAGTTGAATTCCCGACCGACGGGACGGTAGCCGGCGCGGCTTTGGCCGCCGCGATCACGAACCAAAAAGGGCCCGGCGCGCTGCGTCGGGCCCTTTCGTTTGTCAACCCATTCCGGGCCCGACACACTGTGTCTTCTAAGTGTCGTTAACGGATGATTGTGAGCCGTCGGCGTATAGCCACGCTTCGTTCCCCTTCCGGGTGGATTCCGCAGCACGTTAAGGTGCGGGCGAATCTTAGATCGGTGGGTCCGCAACGGTTCGGGAGAATCGCCTGCGGGGACGGTGCGTTCTGCGCCGCGCGGTTGCACGCGCATTCGGATCGCCAGGGGTGGGGGCAGGGCTATCATGGGTGTCGGTCGTGCCGCGCACGTTCGAATCTGCGTGGGTGCGCTCACATTGACGGCGGCGAGCGCTGCGCTCGCCGAACTGCCCGAGACCGCGACCGCGCACGCGCCGCGTGAGATGCACGGCGTCGCCGCCCTGGCGATCTTCGGTGGCCTCGTCGCCTTCGCGGTGATTCTGTCGCTGCTCCACCTCTACGAGCGCAGTCGCTGGACCCGCCGGGAGCGCGAGCTCGCCGGCGCCCTCGACGTGCTGCGCGGCGCCCATGACCGCGCCGAGATGCTGCTCAATGCCGAGCGCCAGATCATCGTCACCTGGGACCGGCGCAGCGAGCCCGTGGTCGAGGGCGATATCAGCCTGGCGATCTACGGCGAGCGGCCGACCTCCGGCTATGCCCGCCGGGTCCTGGCCTTCGGCACCTGGCTGGTCGCCTCGGATGCCGCCGCCGTCGAGGCCGCGGTCGAGACCCTGCGGGCCCGGGGCACGAGCTTCACGCTGAGCCTGCGCACCCAGACCGGGCGCAGCATCGACGCGCATGGGCAGGCCGTGGCCGGCCGGGCGCTCCTGCGCCTGCGCGAGACCAGCCAGGAGCGCTGCGAGATCGCCGACCTGCGCGCGACCCTGGACGAGACCCGCCGCGGCCTGTCGGCGCTGGCCGGCCTGCTCGACGCGATTCCGCAGCCGGTATGGCGCCGCAACCGCGAGGGCGGCCTGAGCTGGGTCAACGCCGCCTACGTGGCGGCCGTGGAGGCGGAGAGCCGCGAGGCCACGTTGGACCGCGGCATCGAGCTGTTCGACCGTCCGGCCCGCGAGGCCATCGCCCGGGACGAGGCGGCGCGGGCTGCCGGCCTGTCCCGCAGCGTCCCGCGGCTCTCGGCGGTGATGGCCGGCAGCCGGCGCATGCTCGACGTCTTCGAGACCACACTGGACAGCGGCCGCGTCGGCATCGCCATCGACGTCTCGGAGCTGGAGAGCGTCCGCGCCGACCTGCAGCGCCAGATGAACGCCAACGTCCGCACCCTCGATCAATTGCCCACCGCGGTGGCGATGTTCGACGTGTCGCAGCGGCTGATCTTCCACAACGCCGCCTATCGCCAGCTCTGGGACCTCGATCAGGCGTTCCTGGACAGCCGCCCCTCCGACGGCGAGATCCTCGACCACCTCCGGGCCGAGCGGAAGCTCGAGGAGCATGCCGATTTCCGCGGCTGGAAGCAGGGGGTGCTGGCCGCCTACCGGGCCGCCGAAGCCAACCAGAGCTGGTGGTACCTGCCCGACGGGCGCACGCTCCGGGTTGTCGCCGACCCGAACCCGCAGGGCGGCTTGACCTATCTGTTCGACGACGTCTCCGACAGCCTGAACGCGGAATCCCGCTACAACGCCCTGCGCCGTCTCCAGGCGGAGACGCTCGACACCCTCGCCGAGCCGGTGGCGGTGTTCGGGGCGGACGGGCGCATGACGCTCGCCAACCGGGCGTTCTGCACCGTGTGGCGGCTCGATCCGGCGACCGTGGAGGAGCGGCCGCACGTCGATGCCGTCATCGAATCCTGCCGGTCGCTCGCACCCGCCGAAGAGCCCTGGCTCGATATCCGCGACGCGGTGGTCGGCCTCGAATCGCGGACCGCCCGGTCCTGCCGCCTGGAGGTGGTGGACGGCACCGTCCTCGATTGCGCCGCGCAGCCGCTGCCCGAGGGCGCGACTCTGCTCACCCTGATCGACGTGACCGCGAGCGTGAATGTCGAGCGGGCGCTCACCGAGAAGAACGACGCGCTGGAGAAGGCCGCGCAGCTGCGCGACACCTTCGTGCACCACGTCTCCTACGAGCTGCGCTCGCCGCTCACCAACATCATCGGCTTCACCCAGCTGCTCGGCGACGAGACGGTGGGCGCGCTCAACGACCGGCAGCGCGAATATTCCGACCACATCATGCGCTCCTCGGCGGCGCTGCTCGTGATCATCAACGACATTCTCGACCTCGCCTCGATCGATGCCGGCTCCCTGGAGCTTCAGCGCGAGGAGGTCGACGTCCAGTCCACGATCGAGGCCGCCGTGCGCGGGATCGAGGATCGGCTGGCCGAATCCCACATCACCCTCGCCCTGGACGTGCCGGAGGATATCGGCAGCGTCCACGCGGACGGGAAGCGCGTCCGCCAGATCCTGTTCAACCTGCTGTCCAACGCCGTCGGCTTCTCGGATGCCGGGCAGCGTGTCGAGGTCCGGGCCCGCCGGGAGGCCCACGATCTGGTCCTCAGCGTGCGCGACCACGGCCGCGGCATGCCGCCCGAGATCGCCGATTCGGTCTTCAACCGCTTCGAGAGCCACACCCTGGGCACCCGCCATCGCGGGGTCGGGCTCGGCCTCTCGATCGTGCGGTCCTTCGTCGAACTCCATGGCGGGCGGGTCCATCTCGAGACCGCGCCCGGGGCCGGGACCCAGGTGACCTGTACCTTCCCGCTTTTCCCTCTTGAGGGCCCGCGTCTCGATCACCGTGAGGCGGGCCGTCCCTTCACCCTCCAGCCCGCCACCGCAACGCGCAAACCCGGCTTGGCACTCCACTAGCGGGTGCAGCGAACAGGCCCGGCCGTTTCTCCGATCCGGCCCCTGCGGCGGGCTTGATTAATCCCCCGGCCGGGATCAGCAGGGGGCATGTCCGCGCATGATCGTTCCGGCTGGGCCGTCTTCGGCATCGGCGATTTCCGCCTGTTCGGTTCGGCCCGCTTCCTCACGGGCCTGGCCTATCAGATGCAGGCGGTGGCGATCGGCTGGTTCGTCTACGACCTGACCCATTCCGCCCTGGCCTTGGGCCTCGTCGGGCTGGCGGGCTTCCTGCCCGCGGTGGTCTGCGCCCTGATCACCGGCCATGTGGCGGATGCCTATGACCGGCGCCTGGCCGGCGCCGCGGCCTTCGGCCTCCAGAGCCTGGCGAGCTTCGGCCTCCTCGCCTATGCGCTCGCCGGCCTCCAGGCGGTCTGGCCGATCTACGCCCTGGTGATCGTCGTCGGCACCGCCCGGGCCTTCGCCAACCCGGCCCTGCAGGCTTTGCTGCCGACCCTGGTACCGGGCCCGCAATTCGGCTCGGCGATCGCCTGGAACGCCTCGCTCTGGCAGAGCGCCTCGGTGATGGGCCCGGCGCTGGGCGGGCTGCTCTACGCCCTCGGGCCGTCGGTCGTGTTCGGCGGCGCCACGGCGAGCTTCGCCGTGGCCAGCCTGCTGACGGCCCTGATCCGCTTCCGGCCCGCCGCCGTGACCGAGCGGCCGCCGATCACCTGGGCGGCGCTCTCGGCCGGCATCGGCTACATCCGCTCGCAGCCGGTGGTGCTGGGCGCCATCAGCCTCGACCTGTTTACGGTCCTGTTGGGCGGCGCCACCGCGCTCCTGCCGATCTATGCCGGCGAGGTGCTGCATGTCGGGCCCCTGGGCCTCGGGGCGCTGCGGAGCATGCCGGCCTTCGGAGCCGTCGCCATGGCGGTGCTGCTCGCCTATCGCCCGCTCCGGCGCCATGCCGGGGTGCGGATGCTCCGGGCGGCGGCCGTGTTCGGCGCCGCGACGGTCGTGTTCGGCCTCTCGACCTCGCTGCCCCTGTCGATGGCCTGCCTGTTCGTCACGGGCGCTGCCGACATGATCTCGGTCTATGTCCGCCAGACCTTCGTGCAGGGCGAGACCCCGGACGCCATGCGCGGCCGGGTCTCCGCGGTGAATACCGTGTTCATCGGGGCCTCGAACGAGCTCGGCGAGTTCGAATCCGGCCTGCTCGCCGCCGCGATCGGGGCGGTCCCCGCGGTGGTGGCGGGTGGTGCCGCGACGATCGCCGTCGCGCTGCTCTGGGGCCGGTTCTTTCCAGCGCTGCGGGCGCGGGACCGGTTGCTGGTGCAGGGATAGCGGCAGTCCACCCCGTCTCGAGCACGGCACGGCATACAACCGGATTTTTCAGGCCTATGGACAGCTCCGGCGAAGCTGCGCTCGATTATCCATTTCGCGCCTCCGATCGATCGGAAAATGGATAATTTGTTTCCAATCATGGACTTAGATGATACGTACCAAGCCATGAACGTCCGCAGGGACGGGTACGATGCCCTACAGGGAACTCGACGACGAACAGGCCCGGCAACTCATCAACGCCGAGCAGGTCTTCGATGCCTATCGCGCGGCGCGCTCGACCTTGCAGAGCCGCTTCGCCGGTTCGATGGCCTGGAAAACCGTCTATGGGCGCAGCTACCTCTATCGTTTCAAGGATGGCGTCTGGAAATCCCTCGGTCCTCGTTCGGAGGCGACGGAGGCCATCCACCAACGCTTCGTCGATGGCCGTTCGCACGCGAAGATGCGCAGCACCGCGCTCGCACAACGGCTGGACAGGATCGCGGCCGTCAGCCGCGCGCAGCGGCTCGGCCGGATGCCAGTGATCGCCGCCCGGATCCTGCGGGCTCTGTCCGACGCCCGTCTCACGGAACCGGTGGTCGCCACAGTTGGGACCAATGCGCTGTTCGCCTATGAGCGGATGGCCGGCGTCCAGATCGACCAAGCGGTCCTCGAAACAGCCGATTTCGACCTGTTGTACGACGCGCGGGCCAGCCTGAAACTCATCGTCCCGGAAGTGGCGGCATCGGGAGTCGTCGGCCTGCTCCGGAAGGTCGATCATTCCTTCGAGGTCATGGGCAAGCGCGGGTTTCGTGCGGCAAACCGCGACGGCTACATCGTCGATCTGATCACACCCGCTCCGAAAGACCCCATTCGGCCGAGCGAAGCGAGGCAGATCGGGCGCGACCCCGACGACCTCGTCGCCGTCGAGATCGTCGGTCTGGCCTGGCTCGTGAACAGTCCCAAGGTCCGAGTCACGGTGCTCGATCTGCGCGGCTACCCGGCCGAGATGACCGTGCCCGATCCGCGAGCCTTCGCGCTCCACAAAGCATGGCTTTCGGGAAGACCGGATCGCAATCCCGAGAAGCGTCGCCGCGATGGCGCGCAGGCTCGGCTCATTGCGGAACTTGTCGCCCGCTACCTGCCGCATCTCGCCTTCGACGATCCCGCCCTCGGGGCTCTGCCGAAAGCGCTGCGGGATCAAGCCGCGACGCTCACATCTGCCGACACGGGCCGGGAAACGAACGACGCCCTGGAGCCCGACTGGTAGCCGGGCTCCAAGATCCCAAAAGACTCAGCGGCCCGCGAGCAGCGGCGACCAAGTCGGGTCGGAGGCGTAGGAGGGGGTCGGGATCGGCTGCTCCACCTTGCCGGTGATGTCGACCATGAACAGCTTGCCGCCGCCCTGGCCGCCCGGATCGCGGAAGAACAGCACGTACTGGCCGTTCGGCGCGAAAGTCGGGCCCTCGTTGTGGTAGCCCTCGGTGAGGACGCGCTCGCCGGTGCCGTCGGGCTTCGACACGCAGATGGCGAAGCCGCCGTTGCGCTGGCGGGTATAGGCGATCAGGTCGCCGCGCGGGGACCAGGCCGGCTGCGAGGCCGAGCCGGCGCCGAAGGTGATCCGGTGCGGGTTCGATCCGTCCGCGCCCATCACGTAGACCTGCTGCGAGCCGCCGCGATCCGATTCGAACGCGATCTGCGAACCGTCCGGCGCGTAGGTCGGCGAGGTGTCGATCGCCATGCCGTTGGTGACCGAGTGCTGGGCCTTCGTGGCGATGTCCATCGTCACGATGTCGGCGTTGCCGCCCTGCTGCACGCTCATCACCAGGCGGCGGCCGTCCGGCGAGAAGCGCGGGCTGGCGCTCATCGAATCGACGTTGCCCAGCGCCTGGCGGGCGCCGGTCTCGAGGTTGATCACCTGCACCCGCGGCTGGTGCCCGGTGGCCTGGGACATGAACGCGATGTCCTGCGTGGCCGGCGAGTAGCGCGGGGCGACGATCGAGGTCTCGCCGCTGGTGATCGCCCGGACATTGGCGCCGTCCTGGTCCATCACCATCAGGCGCTTGCGGCGGTTCTCCTTGGGGCCGCTCTCGTCCACGAAGGCGATGCGGCTGTCGAACCAGGGGCCGAGGCCGGTGATCTTGGTGTAGACCGCGTCCGAGATCAGGTGGCCGGTGCGCCGGGCGTTGGCGGTGTCGGTGCCGTATTGCTGGCCGGTCATCTGCTGGCCGGAGGTCACGTCCCAGAGGCGGAACTCGACCTTCAGCTTACCGGACGGGTCGCGCGAGACGCGGCCCGTCACCAGGCCCTGGACGCCGGTGGCGCGCCACTTCTCGAAATTCGGCGCGGCGTCGAAGTTCGGCTGCTCGGGGAAGCGCGCATGGTCGAGGGGCGTGAAGTAGCCCGACCGGCGCAGGTTGTTGGTGACCACGCCGGAGACGAGGCCGCCGAGGCTCGGATCACCGCCGAAATCCGCGATCGCGATCGGCATCGGCTGGAAGCTGCCGCCGCCGATGCGCAGCTGCAGCTGCGCCTGGGCCGGAGCCGCGAAGCCGAGGGCGACCGCGAGGAACGCCAGCAGCGCGACCAGGCGCGCGGCGAGGGGCGCAGGAAGAGGCCCGGCGGAGGGAAGGTTCTGCATGGGTCGGATCCGAGTGACGATCAGACGGGGAGGGGGGATGACGGCAGGCTGCGCGGACGGCGACCTCAGGTCGCCGTGAATTCGAACTCCGCGTTGATGGCCTTCCAGTCGTTGTAATACGGCGCGTAGGTGGCCGGAATGTTATACGGCGCGCAGCGGCGCACCGCCCGGAGCGCGGCTTGCGCGATCGACTGGTCCACGGCGCTCGAACCGCCCCGCATGATCCGCGGCTCGGTGCTGAGCGAGCCGTTCGGGTTCAGGCGGATGTCGAGCACCGGCAGGACCACCCCCTGGGCAGCGCCGGGGGGCGCGGAGTAGCAGCGCTCGATCTGCTGCTGCAGAAGGCCGACCAGGGCGTCGCGCAGGGACGGCGACAGGCGCTGCGCGGTACCGGTCGCGGCGCCGAGGGCCGCCACCTTCTGCACCGTGTGGCCGGTCGCGCCGGTGGATTGCGACGGCACCTTCGACGCCAGCATCGAGCGGATGTCGCCCGCGTTGAACTTGTTGGCGAGCTCGGCCTGCTTGCGTGCCTTGGCCTCGCCGTCGGCCTTGGCCTTCGCGTCCGCCATTGCCTTGGCCTTCGCCTTGGCGGCGGCCTCGGCCTTGGCGGCGGCTTCCGCCTTCTCCTGCGCGGCCTTGGCCTCGGCCATCTCCTTCTGCCGCTCGGCTTCCGCCTCGGCCTTGGCTTCGGCGGCCTTCCTGGCGGCTTCCCGGGCGGCCTCGGCCTTGGCGGCATCCGCCTTGGCCTTAGCCTCGGCTTTCGCGGCGGCGGCCTTCGCGGCGGCGGCCGCAGCTTCGGCCTCCTGCCGCTCGATCAGCTTGTCGAGCTGCTCGCGCTTCTCGGCTTCGGCCTTCGCGGCCGCCTTCGCCTCGGCCTTGGCGGCCGCGGCCTTCTCGGCGGCGGCAGCCTTGTCCGCTGCGGCTTTCTCGGCAGCTTTCTCCGCAGCCTTGGCGGCGGCCTTCTCGGCCTCGCGCTTCTCCTGGGCAGCCTTGGCGGCTTTGGCCACCTCCTGCGGATCCGGCTCTGCGCGCAGGGGCATCTCCTCCGCGTTGGCGAGCTTCATCTCGGCCGTGCGGGTCGGGGCGGTCGGCGCATCGGTCTTGGCGTTCTCGGGCTCGCGATCCTCGACCTTCTCGGCCTGGCGGTCGGCCCGCGGCTGGGCGTTGGGCATCGGCTTGTCGGCCTGGCGCTCGCCCTTGGTGATCTCGGAGAACTGGTTCTCGGTGATCACCTCGACCGGCACGCCCTCCTGCGCCTCGGGCAGGGCCGGAGCCGCCACGCTGAACAGCGCGAAGGCCAGCAGCGCCACGTGGGTGCCCGCTGAGATCCAGACACCCGGTTCCTTGCGGTCGAAGTGGAACTCCACGGTTCAGACCCTACTGATGCTCAGGCTCGGTCACGAGGGCGACCTTCTTGAAGCCGCCGCCGGTCACGATCGCCATCACCTGGGCGACGCGGCCGTAATCGACCCGCTTGTCGCCGCGTACGAACACGCGCTCCTCGGTGCCGGTCTTGGCCGTCTCGAGCAGCTTTGGGATGATTGTGTCGTCGGTCAGCTCGTCCTCGCCGAGGAAGACCTGGCCGGTCTGCCGGATCGAGAGCGTCACCGGCTTCACGTCGGAATTGAGCGGCGACGCCTTGGATTGCGGCAGGTCGAGGGGCACGCCCACCGTCATCATCGGCGCCGCGACCATGAAGATGATCAGCAGCACCAGCACGACGTCGATGAACGGCGTCATGTTGATCTCGTTGATCGGCCCGCCGCGCCGGCCCCTGCGCCGCCGCCGCTTGCCGCCGTGGGATGCTCCCGCCGCCATGCTCATGGATCAATCTCCTGGATCGGCCCGGTCAGGCGGCGAGCGAGAGGCGCTCGTCGATCTGACGGGAGAGGATCGCGGAGAACTCGTCGGCGAAACCCTCCAGCCGCGATTGCGACTTCGAGACCTCGGCCTGGAGCTTGTTGTAGGCGAGCACCGCGGGAATCGCGGCGAACAGGCCGATCGCGGTGGCGAACAGGGCCTCGGCGATGCCGGGCGCCACGACGGCGAGCGAGGTGTTCTTGGAGGCCGCGATCGAGGTGAACGCGGTCATGATGCCCCAGACCGTACCGAACAGGCCGATATACGGGCCGGCCGAACCGATCGAGGCGAGGAACAGCAGGCGCGATTCGAGCCGCTCGACCTCCCGCTGGATGGTGACGTCGAGCTGCTTCTCGATGCGCTGCGACAGGGACTGGACCTGACGGCCCGAGCCCTCGAACGAGCGCTTCCACTCGCGCATGGCGGCCACGAACACCGCGGCGAGCCCGGTGGCCGGGCGGTCGTTGAACGAGCGGAACAGCTCCTCGAGGGAGCGGCCGGACCAGAACGCATCCTCGAACGCGTCCATCTCGGCCTTGGTACGGCGGAACAGCAGCGTCTTGTCGACGATGATCGACCAGCACCAGATCGAGGCGCTGAGCAGCCCGATCATCACGATCTTCACGACGAAATGGGCTTGCAGGAACAGCCCGAGCAACGTCATGTCGGCGACAGGCGCGGCCTGCATCGCGTCGGCTGGGTTCATCCGTCGAGATCTCCTGCTCCGGATCGCGATGCGCCGGGCGAGGCCCGCGTCCGCCGGATCCGTGAGCGATATCAATGCTATCGCCCGCGAATCTGTCGAAAGTAAGGGCCGTCTTCGCGCCGGGACTCACGGCATCGCGCGGTCTTCGTTAAGGCCGCGACAGGGTTAAGGATCGGTTTCGATCCGGGCGATCCCAAGGCATTCGGAAGTATCGGCCGGGGGGCGCAACGCAAGGCTGGACCTCGCGAAACCGACGCCCTTATTCTCCCGGGGTCAGAGTGCCGCGCGCACCGCGAGTCTCAGTACAGGAAGCGCCATGACCCTGCCCGTCCCGAGCCTCCACGGCCTGCTGCCCGCCGAGCCCGCCCGATTCCTCGGCTGGTCCTGTATCGCCGACCCGGCCATCGCCGGCGCCCTCGCGCGGTCGGGCTTCGACGCCGTGCTCCTCGACCAGCAGCACGGCGCGCACGATTACCATTCGTGCTGCGCGGCGATCACCGAGGTGGCGCTCGCCGGCAAGCCGAGCCTGGTCCGCATCCCGGTGGGCGACTTCGCCATGGCATCGCGGATGCTGGATGCCGGCGCCTCGGGCATCGTCGCGCCGATGATCAACAGCGTGGCCGACGCGCAGGCGCTGGCCGCCGCCACCAAGTACCCGCCGGTCGGTCAGCGGAGCTGGGGGCCGGACCGCGCCATGTGGATGTCGGGTCTGAGCGATGCGACCGAGTTCCTCGCGGGCGCCAACGCCCGGGCACTGACCATCGCCATGTGCGAGACCGCGGAGGCGATCGACGCCCTGGGCGCGATCCTGGCCCTGCCGGGCATCGACGGCATCCTGGTCGGCCCCGCCGACCTGTCGATCGCCCTGTCCAAGGGCACAACCATCGACCCGGCCGGCGCGGCGGTCACGGCGGCGCTCGGCGAGATCGTGCGCAAGACCCGGGCGGCCGGCAAGCTGCCCTGCGCCTTCTCGCCGTCGCCCCTGCGGGCCCGGGAGATGGTCGCGATGGGCTTCCAGCTGGTCTCGGTCGAGTACGACGCGATGACCATTGTGAACGCCTTCGCCAAGCTCCTGCGCGACACCGACCCGACGCGGGTCGCCTAGGTTTCGCCCTGCGTCAGGAGCCGACGCAGGACCTCAGGCAGGCGAATGGCACGGCCGTCCCGCACGCAGGCGACCGTGACCTCGGCGGCGACCAGGAGCTCGTCGCCCCGGCGGACCTCCTGGGCGAGCTGCATCGAGGCACCGCGCAGCTGCTGCGTGCGGGTCACGATGGTGAGCTGGTCGTCCATGCGGGCGGGCCGGATGAAATCCAGCGTCATCCGGCGGACCACGAAGACGAGGCCGCTTGCCTCCCGGTGCAGCTCGGACTGGTCGCCCGCCAAGCCGCGCAGCAATTCGGTCCGGCCCCGCTCGAGGAAGCGCAGATAGCTCGCGTGATAGACGAAGCCCGAGAAATCGGTGTCCTCGTAATAGACCCGCACCGCCAGGCGGTGAGGCTCCGTACCGGCAGGGTTCGCTTCGCTCATCGGCGTCGTCTACGGCATGGCGCGAAGGCGGGGAAACCCCGTCGCCGGAACCGTCGCGGCGGCTTGGCGTCCGGCCGGGGGGCCGACATGACGAGGGCCGCCCTGGGGCGGCCCTCGCATGGTCAGGTCTGTGCGGTCGGATCAGCCACCGATGCGGGCTGCCAGGCTCGCCGAATGGGCGTGCTCATCGGCGATGTAGGGCAGGGCCTCGCTGGCGAAGCGGCGGCCCTGGGCGCTGTCGCCCGACTTGGCATAGGCGTCGTAGAGCGCCAGGGTCTGGGCGTCGGACCGGGCCTGCTGGTCGATATAGGCGCGATCGAAGGACCGGCCGTTCGGGGCCGACTGCAGCCGGGCCAGACGGGCCTGACCGCGCTCGCCCAGCGCCACGCGACGACCCGGCTCGGTCGGGCTGTTGTCGACGATGCCGACCGCGCCGAGCGCGCCGCCGACGATGCTGGTGCCGAGATTGGCCGCAATGGTCACCGGAGCCAGCACAAAGCCGACCGGGTTGCTCAGATCCGTCTTGATGCCCTGGTTGTCCGAGACCACCGTGCCGTTGCGCGACAGGGAGGTGTTCGGCGGCAGCAGCGCGTCGGTGGTGGCCTTACGCTCGACCAGGACGCGGTTGGCGTAGTTGCGGACCCGCGGGTTGCGCGAACGCTGGAGGGCGATGCGGCTCGCCTCGATGCTGGTGGCGTCCGAACGCAGCGCCTCGGCGCGGAAGGCCGGGGTCTCGGTCGCGGCGGCGCCGACATCCTGCTGGTTGGCGAAGGGCTGGATGCGGATCGGGAGCGCGTCCTGCGCGAAAGCCGGCGTCGTGAGCGCAGCAGCGGAAAGGCCGAGGACGGCGAGCGTGAGTGTCTTCATATCGGAAGGTGGTCCTTGGTGTTCTTATTGATGGCTCAAAGATCTCTCGAGATTCCGTGGCCGCAGCCACAGTCCCGCAATCTTGCCAGCGCCACGCGGACTGGGCGCGGTCGCGAGCACAACTGTCGCGTTTCCCCACTGTTCCGCGGCCGAGATCGCTTTTGCGTGATCGGATCCCGGGGCGCGACTCCGTAAAAGCTGGGCAATAGCCTCAGCGCATCCAGTGCGAAAACCGTGACCGGACAAGCCTTTGCCGGCTGAGCAGCCGTGCCCGGCCGCGGGCTGGCGACCCGTTATCGATGCGGTTTCCTATGAGGAGGGCGTGAACCAGCCCCGTTCCGACCGCATGGACATTGACAAAAAGCAGGTCAGACGGCGTCGCCGTCATCGAAGAGCAGGTTCTGTTCCCGCTTGGGCTCGGCGAAGCCCATGTGCCGGAAGGCGTGCCGGGTGAGCACCCGGCCGCGCGGGGTGCGCTGCACGAAGCCGCGCTGGATCAGGTAGGGCTCGATGATGTCCTCGATCGCGTCGCGCGGCTCGGACAGGGCGGCGCCGATCGTCTCGATGCCCACCGGTCCGCCGCCGAACGAGGTCGCGATCAGCGTCAGGTACTTGCGATCCATCACGTCGAGGCCGACCGAATCCACGTCGAGCAGCTTCAGCGCCCGGTCGGCGATGGCGCGCGTCACCGTCTCGGCCTCGGCCACCACGGCGAAGTCGCGCACCCGCCGCAGCAGCCGGCCGGCGATGCGCGGCGTGCCGCGCGCGCGCCGGGCGATCTCGTTGGCGCCTTCCGGCGACATGCCGAGCCCGAGCACCCGGGCGCCGCGGGCCACGATCTTCTCGAGCTCGTCGATCTCGTAGAATTCGAGGCGGATCGGGATACCGAACCGGTCGCGCAGCGGCGTCGTCAGCAGCCCCGCCCGGGTGGTGGCCCCGACCAGCGTGAATTTCGGCAGCTCGATCTTCACCGAGCGGGCCGCCGGGCCTTCGCCGATGATGAGGTCGAGCTGATAATCCTCCATGGCCGGGTAGAGGATTTCCTCGACCGCCGGGTTGAGGCGGTGGATCTCGTCGATGAAGAGCACGTCGCGCTCCTCGAGATTGGTCAGCTGCGCGGCGAGGTCGCCGGCCTTGGCGATGACCGGGCCCGAGGTCGAGCGGAAGTTGACCCCGAGTTCCCGCGCCACGATCTGGGCCAGCGTGGTCTTGCCGAGGCCGGGCGGCCCGACGAACAGGACGTGATCGAGGGCCTGGCCGGTCATCTTGGCCGCCTCGATGAAGATCTGCATGTTGGCGCGCGCCGCCTTCTGCCCGATGAACTCGGCCAGGCTCAGCGGCCGGATCGTCTGGTCCACGTCCTCGGCGCGCTTCTCCGGCGTCAGCAGCACGTTGGTCGGGGGCTTCGGCTTGCTCATGGACCTTCGCTCGTGGACCGGCCCGCCTGACCGCTGATCGAGGGTCTACGGGAGCCGTCGCGTCCGGCCGCTCCTCCTAATACGCGCAGCCGGCGAAGTCTAAGCGCGTCGTGCGGTGCGTGCCGCAGCACACCGTCACGCCCATCGCCGCGCGCCAGGCGCCAGGCGCCAAGAACCGTCGCACCGGATGAAACCGAAATGCTGCGCCGCGCATTCCGTTGAGGAATCCCTAAACTCGGCCGCAGGGCGCTGTTTCACCATGATGATCCGATCGACCGCATTGGGCGCGGCCAGCGCCCTCCTGCTTCTGGCCGGCCTGGCGACTGCCCAGGCCGCTCCGGCCACGAACGAGACCAAGGTGGCCGAGGCCGCCCCGTCGCAGGTTCACCCGGTCGCCGCAATCGAGCGCGACGACGAGTCCAGCTGCAGCCGGGCGCGTCGGCGCCTGTGGATCGAGGGCGAGGGCTGGGTGGTCCGCCGGATCACGACCTGCCGTTGAGATAGCGCGTCGCCAACCATACGCATTGTGCGCGGCTGGCCGGTTGGAACGGCCGGTGATCGTGTGGGTTCCCCAGGCTCGTTCCTGACGTGTTCCCCCGAGTATCGGAGCCGGCCGCATGATAAACCGGAACGCCGTCACCCTCGCAGGCTTCCTCTTCGCGGGACCGGCCTGCGCGCAGAGCGTCTATCCCTACGGCCCGGCCGGGGCGGGCGACTTTGCCGGCCCGTTCGTGCGCGGCACCTATATCGGCGCTCCGCTGACCCGGGTGCCGCGGCCGACCGAGCTCGTGCCGTCGCCCTGGAGCTACGGCACCTACGGGGTCCCGACCGTGACCGGCATCGCGGCCCCGCCCGCGCAAATGCCGACGATCACGGTCATCAACGCGACGAATCCCGCACACCGGTCCACGCGCGAGCGCCGGGCCGAGCGGACGATCGAGAGCGGTCGCACGGCCGGCGCCCAGATCATCACGGTTCAGGTTCCCCGTCGCTGAGCGCGGCGAACCAGGCGGCGTAGGGCGTGTTCCGGACGAGGTGCCGGTTGAGATCGGGGGCGCCGTCGCGCCACCAGACCGGGCCGCGCTCGCCCAAGCCGATCTTCGCCGCATCGACCTCCGCCCGGGCGGCCTTCATCGCGGCGGCGGCGTCGGGCTCGCCTGCACGCTCGGCGGCCTTGGCCGCCTTCACGGCCCGGCGCGCATCCATCAGCCGGCCGACCAGGGCCTCGCGCCGCTCTGCCGGCAGGTCGGGATTGGCGCGCCGCCACAGGCGACCGCGGACGACGATATAGCGTAAGTCGGGCGTGGTGATGACCGCGCTCATGCTGGAATTCGGGTCCGGTGTTGGGTCGAAGTTAAGTCTTGTCCGGTAGACACCCGAGACCCGGGCCGGACCATGCCATGCAGATCGTTGTCGTCGATTCGAGCCGTGTCGTCCTGCAGATCATCGCCTCCCTGATCGAGCCGCGCGGTCATGCGGTGCACGCGTTCACGGATTCGGCGCAGGCGCTGCAGTACCTCTCCGCGACGCCCTCCGTCCGCGTCCTGATCACCAGCGTCGAGGTCCGCCCCCTCTGCGGCCTCGAACTCTGCTGGTCCGCGCGGCTCCTGGCGGAGGAACGCCGGCCGCTGCACGTCATCACCATGTCGTCCGCGCGCAACGTCCGCAGCCTCGCCGAGGCCCTCGACAGCGGCGCCGACGACTTCATCGAGAAGCCGCCCAGCGCCGAGGAGCTGAACGCCCGGCTGCGCGCGGCCGAGCGCCTGATCACCCTGCAGGAGGAGCTGATCCGGCTGGCCGAGACCGATCCGCTGACCGGGTCCTATAACCGCCGCGCGTTCTTCGACCGGGCGCGCATCGCCGCCGAGCAGGACGCACGCCCGGGCCGGATCTCGGCGATCCTGGCCGATATCGACCATTTTAAGCGGATCAACGACGAGCACGGCCACGATGTCGGCGATGTCGCGATCAAGGCCGTGGCCGAGCTGATCGCCGGGGAGGGCATCGGCGGACGCCTCGGCGGCGAGGAATTCGGCATCGTCCTGCCGGGCTGCAGCCTCGCCGAGGCGACCGACCGGGCCGAACGCCTGCGGGAACGCGTCCAGGCCCTGCGTATCCGTGGCAGCAAGCATGCAATCGGCCTGACCTGCAGCTTCGGCGTCAGCACCTGGATCCAGGGCGACGACGTCCACGCCCTGATCAAGCGGGCCGATATCGCGCTCTATGCCGCCAAGAGCGGCGGCCGCAACCGCGTCGTGCCGTACCAGGGCGATGCAGGCTTGGCCGTCGCAAGCTGAGACAGCCAAGCCGCTCCGGTCTGGCACGGCCAGAAGCGGGACGGTGCCAGGCCGCGACCCATATTGGCACACCAATTCGCGGGCCGAAGACAGGAATCGACCGATTACGCGAATATAAAGCTTAATATTCGCCCCAAACTCGTGGAATGGATCTTGGAACTACGCATCCGATCCCGGCCCCTTTGTATCGGCGGGAGACGAAAGGTGCGAGGTCATGAGTACGGCCGTTGGCGTCCTGATCCTGGATGAACCGCAGGACCTGAGCGCGACTGTTCGCGCCACTCTGGAGCATATGCCGGAGTTCCATACGATCGGCGAGGAAGACTTGGGCCGGGCCGATGCCGGCTCCACGGTCGCGTTGATCTTCCTCGACGAGATCCGGCTGGCGGATGGGATCGCGCGCCTCGTCGGCCTGAAGGAGCGGCAGCCGAACCTGCGCACGCTCGTGGCTTTCGGGGCTCTGACCGCCGACGACCTCCGGGCCCTGCTGGCGGCGGGCGCCGATGCCTTCGTGGCGCGGTCGAAGTCGCCGCGGGAGCTGTGTGCGGCCCTGCTCGCCCTGGCCGAGGGATCCGATTGCCTCGTGCCGCCGGACCAGCAAGCCACCCTGCCGGCGGAGCCGGGCGACAGCCTCGGGCTCACGCCGCGCGAGGCGGAGGTGCTGCGCTTCCTCAGCTCGGGCTTCAGCAACAAGGAGGTGGCCCGGCGCCTGGCGCTCAGCGTCCGGACGGTCGAGACCCACCGGCTCAACCTGCGCCGCAAGACGCAGACCGGGCGACTGAAGGATCTGGTCTCGCTGGCGCGCCAGCTCGGCCTGGCTCCGGTGGTCGACAGCGAGCAGAACCGGCGGGGCGGCGGGTCCGGCAGCAGCAACCAGTCCCGGCATTGACCGGACCAGCGGGCAGCCCCGGCGGGGCTGCCCCGCTCACGCAACGCCGGCCTGCGCCCCGGCGCGGGTCCGCGCAGCCCCGGACGATCGCGTCTTCCCGCTCGAAGCGGACTTGATCGCGGTCTTGGCGGCCGCTTTGGCCCGGGACGCCGTCCCGCCCGGCTTGCTGCGTTTGCGGGCCGAAGCCGAGGCGGGCTTGACCCGCTTGCCGGCAAGCGCCTCATCCTGCGATGCGGCCAGCCGCGCCTGGAGCAACCCGAGCACCGCCGCCTCCTCGGAGCGGAGCTTGCCGAGATCCTGGCTCAGCTCGGTCTCGACCGCATCCTTGACCTGCAGGAGGAGGTCCCCCTCCAGGTAGCAATCGAGGATCTGGGGGTGGATGTAGCATTTGCGGCAGATCGTCGGCGTGTTGCCGAGGCGCCCCGCTACGCTCTCGATCGCCGCGCGGACGTTGCGCTTGGCCCCCGCCTCGCTGTCGAAGCTCTCGAACTCGCGCAGCGCCAGCGCAGCCAGGACTGTCCCGGCCCAGGTCCGGAAATCCTTGGCGGTGAAATCCTCGCCGGTGATCTCGCGCAGATACGCGTTCACGTCGGACGAGGTGACGTCGCGCTGGACGCCGTCGGCGTCGATATACTGGAACAGCTCCTGGCCGGGCAGGTCCTGGCAGGCCTTCACGATCCGGGCGACGCGCCGGTCCTTGAGCGACACGTCCCAGGTCTTCCCGCTTTTGCCCTTGAACCGGAACGACAGCTCGGCGCCCGCGATCCGGACATGGGGATCGCGCAGGGTTGTCAGGCCGTAGCTCTTGTTGGTGCGGGCGTAATCGTCGTTGCCGACCCGGATCAGCGTGGTCTCGAGCAGGTGGACCACGGTGGCCAGCACCTTCTCGCGGCACAGGCCCGGACGCCGCATGTCGGCATCGACGCGCTGGCGGATCCCCGGCAGGGCATCGGCGAAAGCCATGATGCGCGAGAACTTGTTGGCCTCGCGGGCCTGCCGGAAATCCGGGTGATAGCGGTACTGCTTGCGGCCCTTGGCGTCCCGGCCGGTCGCCTGGATATGGCCGCTGCTGCGCGCGCAGATCCAGACATCGGTATAGGCCGGCGGGATCGCGAGGGCGCGGATCCGAGCGAGGATCCGCTTGTCGCGCACCGGCGCCCCCTTCGTGTCGAGGTAACGGAAACCCGTGCCGCTGCGCTTGCGCGTCAGGCCCGGCCGGCGGTCGTCCACATAGACGAGCCCCGCTTCCTCGGCCGCCGCGCGCAGGCTTCCACCGTTCTGGTCCGTCTCGACTTCCGCCATCGCCGCCCCTCCCGAATACGCCGCCGGGGTACCGCCCGGCGAGAAGGCGCAGATCAACCGGCGGCGCCCGACCACCGTTCCGGATCTGCGCATCCGCCGCAGGCCGATCCGCGGCGACGTGCTAGAGGGGGCGGATGGATGCCGAACCCGCCCGCGAAACCGCTCCGATCCCGATGCGGAACCTCGTCTTCGTCGTCACCGAGGATTGGTTCTTCGCCTCGCATTTCCTGCCCATGGCCCGGGCCGCGATCGCCATGGGGCTCGCGGTCACGGTGGTCACCCGGGTGCGGGCGCATCGCCCCGTCATCGAGGCCACCGGCGCGCGCGTCGTTCCGCTGGAGGCGGAGCGGGCGAGCCTCAACCCGATGGCGGCCGGCTACGCGGCCGGGCAGCTCGCCGGGATCCTGAAGGCGCTGAACGCGGACATCGTCCATTGCATCGCCCTGCGGAGCATCCTGGTGGGCGGGACCGCCGCCGCCATGGCCGGCATCCCGGCGCGGGTCTACGCGCTGACCGGCCTCGGGTTGGTCGGCGCCCGCACCGATCGGATCGGACGCGCGGCCCGGCTCGGGCTCCGGGCGCTGATCCGCGGGCCGCTGGCCTCCGGGCGCACCCGCTTCCTGTTCGAGAACCCGGACGATGCGCTGGCGCTGGGCCTCGATCCGTCCGAGCATTCCGTCACGGTGATCGGCGGGGCGGGGGTCGATGGCGACGCCTTCGCGCCGCAGCCGCTGCCGCCGATGCCGCCGCTCAAGGTCGCCGTGGTGGCGCGCATGCTCTGGTCGAAGGGCATCGACGTGGCGGTCGAGGCGACCCGCCTGGCCCGGGGCCGGGGCGCGGCCGTGGAGCTCGCCCTGTTCGGGGCGCCCGACCCGTCGAACCGCCGCTCCATCGACGCGGCGACCCTGCGCGACTGGAGCCGCGACGGCGTTGCCTGGCACGGCCCGACCGAGGACGTCGCGGCCGTCTGGGCGAACCAGCACGTCGCCTGCCTGCCGTCACGGGGCGGGGAGGGGCTTCCGCGCAGCCTGCTCGAAGCCGCCGCCTGCGGACGGGCGCTCGTCACCACCGATGTGCCCGGCTGCCGCAGCCTCGTGCGCGACGGGATCGAGGGCCTGCTCGTGCCCCCCGGCGACGCCCCGGCCCTCGCCGACGCGCTCGTTCGCCTGAGCGGCGAGCCGGCCCTGGTCGCGGGTCTCGGCGCCGCGGCCCGGACCCGGATCGCGGCGGGCGGCTTCACCGAATCCGCCGTGACCGACCAGGTCTGCGCCGTGTGGCGCGCGCTGCTGGACGCCTGATCATGCGCGCCCCGGACGATCCGCTCGGCTTCATTCAGGCCCATACGAGGCTGCTGCCGGTTCCCTACGCCCCGGAAATCCAGCTCCACGTCGCCGACGAGGCGACCGAGCTCTGGCAGAAGACCGAGGAGGAGCTGCAGGAGATCGGGCTGCCGCCGCCGTTCTGGGCCTTTGCCTGGGCGGGCGGGCAGGCGCTGGCCCGCTACATCCTCGACACTGTCGAGGTGGCCAACGGGCGCCGGGTGGTGGATTTCGCCTCGGGCTCGGGCCTCGTGGCGATCGCGGCCGCCCGGGCGGGCGCCCAGAGCGTCGTCGCCAGCGACCTCGACCCGTTCGCCGTTGCGGCGATCGGCATCAACGCCGCAGCCAACGGTGTCGCCGCCCAGATCCGGCCGGTCTCGACCGACCTTCTCGGCACGGTGCCGGAGGCCGACCTCGTGCTCGCCGCCGACGTCTTCTACGAGCGCGACCTCGCCGGGGCGGTGACGGCTTGGCTGACCGATCTGCAGGCGCGCGGGCGCACGGTGCTGATCGGCGATCCGGGGCGGACCTATCTGCCGCGGGCGCGACTCGAATGCCTGGCGACCTACGCGGTGCCGGTCTCGCGCGCCCTGGAAGATGCCGAGATCAAGCAGAGCCACGTCTGGCGGTTGCACGGTTGAGACGGTGGTCCGGCCATGACGCGTCCAATCGCTCCGGCTACGGCATCGAGGCTTCATCCGCGGCCGGAATGCGCTACCTTGGGGCCGGACCGCGATCGACGGGCGCGCGTCGCGACGATGCGCTGTCCGGCGTGCCTTACGGCGGCTGACAGACCAATCCCGCGCCGGGCCCGATCGCGTCGCGATCTGGCCCGGCACAAAGCCTTTGTTTCAACGCGCTCGCCGATGCCGAACCGGTATCCCTATCGGCGAGCGCTCTTGGTGAGCGTCGAGTCGTGAGCGTCAAGCCGAGCCTGCCCCGTGTCGTCGCCTTCTCCGGGAGCGCCAAGCGACCTTCGCGAACCCGCGACCTCGTCGCGGCGGTCGGCGCCGAGCTCGGGCGCCTGCGCCGGATCGACCTCACGGTCTACGATCTGATCGATGCCGGACCGGGCCTCGGCGTGGCGCTGCGCGAGGATCTGCCGCTGCCGGCGGCGCATCTGGTCGCGGCGATCGAGGGGGCGGACGCCCTGATCGTCGGGACGCCGGTCTACCAGGGCGGCTATGCCGGGCTGTTCAAGCACGTGTTCGACTTCGTCGATCCGGCGAAGATGGCGGGCATGCCGGTGGTGCTCACCGCCACGGGCGGCGGCCTGCGCCACGCCCTGGTGGTCGAGCACAGCCTGCGGCCGCTCTTCGGCTTCTTCGCGGCCCACATGGCGCCGACCTCGGTCTATGCCGGCCCCGACGACATGACCGATGGCCGCATCACCGACGTGCTCGTGGCGGCGCGGCTCGCCACGGCGGCGGTGGAGCTGGCCGCTTTGCTCGACGTGTCCCGGGTGATCAACGCCGGCGCGGCCGCCTGACGCGGCACGCACCCGATCCCTCGGCTGCGCGGCCCGGTTCGCCACAATAATCTGGGATCATTCTAAAACTTGATCGGGCCCGGCATTGGTCCGCCGATGGCCATCTGTTTAGCTGCGCGGTGGACGACGCCCATCCGCGAGGGATCATGCCAGGTTCAACCGTCAAGACCGGCAGGCCGGCGCCGCTGCCCGCCACCTACGTCACGGCCTCGGGCCTGCCGCGCTATCATCCGGTCTCGCAGGCGCTGCACTGGGTGACGACCGCCCTGGCGCTGGCGGTGCTGCCGCTGGCCTGGGTAGCGGTGAGCCTGCCGCCGGCGCCCCTCAAGGGCAACATCTTCGTGCTGCACAAATCGGTCGGGCTGACGATCCTGGCGATCGTGGTCCTGCGGATCGTCTGGCGCATGGTCCGGCCGGCGCCGCCGGATCCCCAGGCGCCGCGGCTGTTGACCCTGATCGGCCGCGTCAACCATTGGCTGCTCTACGCGATCTTCCTGATCATGCCGGTCAGCGGCTACCTGCTGAGCGCGCTGTCGGGGCGGGACACGCCGTATTTCTGGCTGTTCACCATCCCGGGCCTGACCAAGGACGAGGGCCCGCAGAAGATCGCCGAGTCGATCCACCTCGTCGGGCAATGGTTCGTCTACGCGCTCGTGCTCCTGCACATCGCCGGCACGGTCTGGCACCTCGTCATCCGGCGCGACGGCCTGCTGGAGCGGATGCTGCCGGTCCAGGACGGGCGCGGATCCCGATAGCTCAGTCGACCCGCCGCAGCACGAAGGTGGTGCCGACCTCGGGCTCGCGGCGCCAGCGACCGTCGCCGCTCGGCACGAGGTCGATGGTGTGGCCACGCTTGGCGGTCAGCGTCATGCGGCCGTTGGCGTAGCGCCAGCGTACCGGATCGAACACCTCCAGGCCGCCATCGTGGCAGCCCGGGACGACGTGGACGCCACCGCCGGCCCCGTCGAGGGTGATCCGGCAGGTGTCCCGCTCCTGAAAGCGATCGAGGGCGTAGACGCCCGGTGCGGGCCCCGGTCCTGCCGGGGCGGTCGCGGCCGTGGTCCGCTGCAGCTCGGCCGGCACCGCCGGCGCCGTCCGGAGCGGCGACGGCGCGGGTGCGGTCTCGACACCGGCGATGTCGGGCGCCGCCGAGGCGGCCGGACGCATCGCCGCGATATCGAGCGGCACCAGGCTGTAGGTCTCGCCGCCCTCGAGCTTGGCGACCAGGCTGCGCTGGTCGGGCCGCCGGACGAATTCGAGGATCGGGCGGACGTTCCGGTCCACCAGGCGCACGCCCCGGTCGCTGAACAGCCAGCCGGCGATCCCGTTCACGATCGGCAGGGCGCGCCGGCACCCGGCCGGGAAGCTGAGCTTCTGGCCGGCATCGCCGTTCTCGCTCCGCAGGTTCATCACGCAGCGGCGGTTGGTGCCGTCGCGCGACAGGTCCCAGGTCCCGGGCACCTCGCTGAGCCGTTCGGGGAGGCTCGGCGGGGCAGGGGGCGCCGCGGGTGTCGCGATCGGAGGCGCGGCCAGCGGCCCCGGATTCAGCAGGCTCGGCTCGGGCGCCGCCGAAGAGGCCGCGGGATCTTCCTGCGCCGCCGCCGGCCACGGGATCAGGGCCAAAGCGGCGAGCAGCGCGGCCTGTGCGGGTCTCACGCGGGTGGGCTCCAGGGTGTCTCGGAAACGGGGGTCAGCGGGCCACGCCCCTCGAACCACGACACGACATTGTCGACGACGAGTTGGGCCATCGCCGTGCGGGTATGCTCGGAGGCAGAGCCGACATGCGGCAGCAGCACGGTATTGTCGAGGGCCGCGAGGTCCGCCGGCACGTGCGGCTCGTTCTCGAACACGTCGAGCCCGGCCCCCAGGATCGTGCCGGCCTTCAGCGCCGCGATCAGAGCGGTCTCGTCGACCAGGCTGCCCCGGGCGACGTTGATCAGGATCCCCTCGGGGCCCAGAGCCTCTAGGATGGACGCGTCCACCAGGCCGCGGGTGTCGTCGCCGCCGGGCGCGACCACGATCAGGATATGGACCGCCCGCGCCATCCCGATCAGGCTGTCATGGTAGGTGTAGGCCACGTCCGCCTTGCGGCTGCGGCCGTGATAATCGATCGCGACCCCGAAGCTCTCGAGCCGATGGGCGATCGCCCGCCCGATCCGGCCGAGCCCCAGGATGCCGACCCGCCGCCCGCGCAACGAGGCGGTGAGCGGGAACGGCGCCTTCGGCCAATGGCCTTCGCGCAGGTAGCGGTCGGCCTGCGGGAGGCGCCGGATCGTCGCCAGAACCAGCCCGACGGCGAGGTCGGCGACCTCGTCGGTGAGCACGTCCGGCGTGTTGGTGACCACGATGCCGCGCCGATGCGCCTCGACGGCGTCGACGGCGTCGTAGCCCACGCCGAAATTGGCGATCAGCTCGAGCTTCGGCAGCTTGTCCATCAGAGCGGCGTCGACCTGGCCGCCGACGCAGAGCCCCCGGATCCGCGGTCCGATCTCGGCGAGCATCGCCTCCGGGTCCGCGGCGCCCGCGAGCCGGTGCACGGTGAACCGCCCCTCGAAGGCGGTCTCGACCAGCGGATGCATCTGCTTCAGGAGCAGGATCTCGGGCGGCGCTTCGGGCATCTCACACTCCCTCATTCGCCCGGCCGCCGCTGCGGCCGGCACGGGTTTGATCCGGCATAGGGCCTGCGCCCGGTGCGGCGCCAGCCGCCCCCGGCCTTCGGCGGTGACATCCGCGGGCGAAACGCCGAGCGGCCATTTGACAGGGACGAGACTCGCCCCTTCCGAAAACCGCGCGCGATGCCTACTAAGGAACCCGCATTATCGCGAGAGTTTTGCAGCGATCCCATCCGAAGACGAAAACCGATGACCAGCCCGCGCACCCTCTACGACAAGATTTGGGACGACCACGTCGTCGATGTCCAGCCGGATGGCACCAGCCTCCTCTACATCGACCGGCACCTCGTTCACGAAGTGACGAGCCCGCAGGCGTTCGAGGGTCTGCGCGTGGCCGGCCGCAAGGTGCGCCATCCCGAGAAGACGCTGGCGGTGGTGGACCACAACGTCCAGACCACCGACCGCTCGAAGGGCATCGACGATCCCGAGAGCCGGACCCAGCTCGAGGCTCTGGCCGAGAACGTGCGCGATTTCGGCATCGAGTTCTACGACGCCCTCGACCGGCGCCAGGGCATCGTCCACATCATCGGTCCGGAGCAGGGCTTCACGCTGCCCGGTCAGACCATCGTGTGCGGCGACTCGCATACCTCGACGCACGGCGCCTTCGGGGCGCTGGCCCACGGCATCGGCACCTCCGAGGTCGAGCACGTGCTCGCCACGCAGACGCTGGTGCAGAAGAAGGCCAAGAACATGCGCGTCACGGTGGACGGCGCGCTGCCGCCCGGCGTGGGCGCCAAGGACATCATCCTGGCGATCATCGGCGAGATCGGCACCGCCGGCGGCACCGGCCACGTGATCGAATATGCCGGCGAGGCGATCCGCGCCCTCTCGATGGAGGGCCGGATGACGATCTGCAACATGTCGATCGAGGGCGGCGCCCGCGCCGGCCTGGTCGCGCCGGACGCCACCACCTACGCCTACGTGAAGGACCGCCCGAAGGCCCCCAAGGGCGCGGCCTTCGACAAGGCGCGCGCCTACTGGGAGAGCCTGCTCACCGACGAGGGCGCGTTCTTCGACCGCGAGGTGCGCCTGGATGCGGCGAGCCTGCCGCCGATCGTCAGCTGGGGCACGAGCCCGGAGGACGTGATCTCGGTGCGCGGCCGCGTGCCGGATCCGGCCGCGATCGCCGACGAGAACAAGCGGCAATCGAAGGAGAAGGCGCTGGCCTATATGGGCCTGACCCCGGGCACGCCGATCACCGACATCACCCTGGATCGGGTGTTCATCGGCTCCTGCACCAACGGCCGGATCGAGGATCTGCGGGTCGTCGCCCAGATGGTCGAGGGTCGCAAGGTGCACGAGAGCGTCTCGGCCATGGTGGTCCCGGGCTCCGGCCTGGTGAAGGCGCAGGCGGAAGCCGAGGGCATCGACCGGGTGCTGAAGGCGGCGGGGTTCGACTGGCGCGAGCCGGGCTGCTCCATGTGCCTGGGGATGAACGCCGACCGGCTCAACCCGCTGGAGCGCTGCGCCTCGACCTCCAACCGGAACTTCGAGGGCCGCCAGGGCCATCGCGGGCGCACGCACCTGGTCTCGCCGGCCATGGCGGCGGCGGCGGCCGTGGCCGGCCGGTTCGTCGACATCCGGGACTGGCCGCGCGGTTGAGGCCATAAAGGCTGAAATCGCGATTGACGGACACCGTCGGTCCGAATAAACGAAGCCGTCGCCGGCCGAGGCCGGCGGCGAGCCCAGGTGGCGGAATTGGTAGACGCGCTGGTTTCAGGTACCAGTCTTGCAAGAGGTGAAGGTTCGAGTCCTTTCCTGGGCACCATCAGCCGCCTAAAGCGCTGATCCGCACAATACGTTTTTCCCGACTTTACGAATGACCGGATCCGAGAGCCGGTCGAAGTCGCCCTCCGGTCCGCGTTGACCGATACGGCGCAATCACCCCCTCCGATACAAGCTTCGCGCGACCGAGCCCTGTTACGGCAGGATTGCGCGCTGTATTCCCACGGTGCCCGCGTCGGGCGGATGGCATGCCCCTGCGGCGGCATGCTCCCGATCCCCGGCGGACCGGAAGGAGAATCCCCGGATGACGAAATTCTCCGCGACGCTCGCGGCCGCCCTGCTCATGGCGGCGTCCCCCGGCATCGGGGCCGAGAATCAGCCCCCGGCCCATACGGACGAGGGCGATCTCGCCGAGAAGATCGTCGGGACCTGGGAACTCGTCTCCTACAAGGTCGAGGACAAGGAGACCGGGGCGCTCATCGACGCGATGGGCAGCGCACCGCGGGGCCGGTTGATCTTCACCCAGGACGGGTGGGTCGCGTTCAACCTCGAAGGCACGGATCGCCGGCCCGCGGAAACCGATGCCGACCGCGCAGCCCTGATGAAGACCCTGGTCGCCTATATCGGCCGGTACCGGATCGAGGGCGACCAGTGGATCACCCATGTCCAGACCGCCTGGGCGCCGGAATGGGTCAACACCGAACAGCGCCGTTCGATCACGCTGCACGGGGACGAGGCGGACGTGATGACGCCCTGGCGGATCATGCCCAACTGGGATGCCGGCCGGCTGTCCCGCAGCATCATCCGGTTCCGGCGCGCCCGCTAGCGACCACGCGGGCGGGCACCGGCATGCCGCCTGCGCACGCCCCGCATGTCCGGGCCGAGCACAGGCCAGGTGATTGTCCGACACCGCAGATTGTCCTTTCAGACCTCATCCTCTAAGAGGCGGGCAACAAGCCGCCACGCCAGATCGGCCGGCGTCTTTCCACCATCGGCGGTCGCCGATCATCGTGCGATCTCCGTATCCGGTCCTGGCTCTCTATTCGGTGCGGCCGCTCCGAACTCGGCCGCGGGTTGAGAAAAGACGTTTCCATTCGGCCTAGAGCTTCCGGCCTCTGATTTTGTCAGTGCTCGGGGCGCCTGATCGGCCGCTAGACAAAAAACGATCGCACAAGATCGATCGATCACGCGTCGCGTGCCGCACCATCTGCGGGGGAACGTTCTGGAAGGCTGGACGCGCGGGGCTCCCGGCGCGTCGCTCCGACGCCTTCTGTACCGGGGAGGGCCAGACGCGCCTACCCGGTCCGCAACCGTGAGATTTGGCGATGCGTGCCGACGATAAGAACAAGCCCCGGTCCGAGCGCTCGCCGCAGGACACGCTCGCCTTCAGCCGGCGGCAGCTTCTCGGAACGGCGGCGACCGGGCTCGCCGTGGCCGCGCTCCCCGGCAGCCTGGCTTTCGCCGACGGCGCCGACGGCAAGGTCGACGTGCTGCTGATCGGCGGCGGCATCATGAGCGCCACCCTCGGCGTGTGGCTCAATCAGCTGGAGCCGACCTGGTCGATCCAGATGGTCGAGCGCCTGGACCAGGTTGCCCTGGAGAGTTCGAACGGCTGGAACAACGCCGGCACCGGCCATTCCGCCCTCGCGGAGCTGAACTACACCCCCGAGAAGAAGAACGGCCAGGTCGAGATCGCCAAGGCGGTGGAGATCAACGAGGCTTTCCAGGTCACGCGCCAGTTCCTGGCCTCGCTGGTCAAGTCCGGGGTGCTGAAGAACCCCCATTCCTTCATCAACTACACCCCGCACATGAGCTTCGTCTGGGGCGACGACAACATCGCCTACCTGAAGAAGCGCTGGGAGGCCCTCAAGGCCAGCCCGCTGTTCGCCGGCATGGAATATTCCACCGATCCGGAGCAGCTCAAGAAATGGGTGCCCCTGATGATGGAGGGGCGCGACCCGAACCAGAAAGTCGCCGCCACCTGGTCGCCGCTCGGCACCGATGTCGAGTGGGGTGAGGTCACCCGCCAATACGTCGCGTATCTGCAGGGCCAGCCGACCTTCAAGCTGAACCTCTCCACCGAGGTCGAGGGCATCACCAAGAACGCGGACGGCACCTGGCGCGTCACCTCCCGCAACACCAAGGACGGGTCGCGGCGCAGCGTCGACGCCAAGTTCGTGTTCATCGGCGCCGGCGGCGGCGCCCTGCACCTGCTGCAGAAGTCGGGCATCCCGGAGGGCGACGACTATGCCGGCTTCCCGGTCGGCGGCTCGTTCCTCATCAACGAGAACCCGGACGTGGCGACGCTGCACCTCGCCAAGGCCTACGGCAAGGCGTCGGTGGGCTCGCCGCCGATGTCGGTGCCGCACCTCGACACCCGCGTGCTCGGCGGCAAGCGCGTGATCCTGTTCGGCCCGTTCGCGACCTTCTCGACCAAGTTCCTCAAGGAGGGCTCGTATCTCGACCTCCTCAGCTCGACCACGACCAGCAACATCTGGCCGATGGTCCGGGTCGGCGTCGACGAGTTCCCGCTGGTCGAGTACCTGGCCGGCCAGCTCATGCTGTCGGACGACGACCGGATCGCGGCCCTGCGCGAGTACTTCCCGAAGGCCAAGAAGGAGGAGTGGCGCCTCTGGCAGGCGGGTCAGCGCGTGCAGATCATCAAGCGCGACAAGGACAAGGGCGGCGTGCTGAAGCTCGGCACCGAGATCGTCAACGCCAAGGACGGCAGCATCGCCGCCCTGCTCGGCGCCTCGCCGGGCGCCTCGACGGCGGCGCCGATCATGCTGCAGGTGCTCGAGAAGGTGTTCGCCAAGAACGTCGCGACGCCCGAATGGCAGGCCAAGATCAAGCAGATCGTCCCGAGCTACGGCACCAAGCTCAACGACGATCCGGATCGGGTTGCCGAGGAATGGGCCTATACCAGCGAGCAGCTGCAGCTGCCGGCCCCGCCGCAGATCGACAAGGCGGTACTCAAGGCCGTCCCGACCAATGGCAACGTGCTCAACAGCAGCAACACGCCGGTTCCGGCGCCGGTCCACGACCTGGCCCCCTGAGAACCGTCGCGATCCCGGGTCTCGCGCATCCGCGAGGCTCGGGATCGGCCTGTCAGGCGGATCGAACCGCGGCCGCGGCGCCGGCGAGGTGGAGCCACCCGAAATCCACCGGATAGCCGAGGCCGTGGAGCATCTTCACCCGCTTCCACGAGGCTGCGCGCGCCGAGGCCTCGTTCTGTCCGGCCTCGATCTCCGCGGCTTCCATCTCCTGAAGCTCCCGGGTCAGCTCCTCGCGCAGCCCCGCAGCCTTCATGGCGCCGAGCGCCGCCGTGAAGGCCTGTTCGGTGACCCGCACCTGATCGCAAATCTGACGCACGCTCATCAGTCCTGAGCCCTCTCGCGCTGCCGTTTGACTGCCGTCCTGCAGTCACGACGACCTAGCATCCGCGATGGCGACGGGAGATGTACGTCTTTCGTGCAGGCAGGTTCACTGTTCGATGCCGCAAAGCGCATCGCCTACCGCAGCGGGAGTGAGCCGAGGCGCTGCGCGACGCGGGATGGGCGGCGCCAGCGCCGCTTGCGCCCGAACCGCCTGCGCGGGTCCAGGATGCCGGATGCCAAATCATCCTTCTGGATGATCCGGGGTTGCACGGCGGCTCCGATCGCGACCAGCGCGGCCGATCCGACCAGGGCGATGATCGCGGCACCCCAGAAGAGACTCTCGAACATCTGGCTCTCCCGATCGCTCTATCCTCTTATAGGCATGATGTCTGATCTAAATTGCGGCAAAACCTGGGCAACGCGGATTATTTTGCACATTCATCAGTATCCGCTGGTCTCGCCTGACGGATCGTGCATGGCCGGGCGTTCAGATCATATTGAGCAGCCACCGGGTACCGGGAGCCGGCGCATCTCGGAGACGGACGCCCGACGCGCATCGGCCATGCCGGTTGTATGATTTACGAAGCGTTCATCTTGCAGGTGTCCCCTGGAGCAGTTGGAAGCCGCTCAAGACTTCCGGCGAACCGTGCTTTCTCCGACGGGCCGAGGCCCAGTCCGCAGGACCGACCGCGAAACAGGGATACGCAAGCGATGCCGCGCGAGACCGAGACCACGACCCAAGAGCCGATCATGGAGCTGTGGCGGATCCTGGCGCTCGCGCTGATCGTCGCCGCCGGGATGCTGTTCGTCCACCTGATCGTGCCGGCCGAGGCCGAAGCCGCCGGTCAGGCGGGCGGCACCGTCACGACCATCCGGTAGCCGGCCCCGGCACGGCCCGCGCCGCCCGTCAGGGGAGCGGCGGCCATAACGCGCCCGGGTCCAGGGAGAACACGGCGTCGGCGAACTCCGTCGGCGTCAGCCCGATCAGCAGGATGGCCGCCAGGATGGTGGCCGCGGGGAGCAGGACGTTCGCGACGCGCTCGGGATCGATCCGCGCCGAGCGCAGCACCATGCAGCCGGCGGTGAAGGTCGCCGCCTCCGTCAGCGGCAGGAGCTGCGCCAGGGCCACACGCGGACGTCCGGATCCGGCCGCCTACTCGGCTCCCGCCGTTCGCAGGCCCGCGGAATCCAGGGCGGCCGTGGCGGCCCGGATATCGCGCCGCGCCTGCGCGATGGCCGCCGCCTTCGCATCGCCCTGCGCGTTGAGCGCTTCCAGGAAGGCGATCCAGTCCGCCCGCGCCTGGCTCGGGATCTTTTCATCGAGCGTCTGCCGCAGTTGGGCGACCCGGCCCTCCGGCGTCGCCGTCGCGGGAGCGGCCTGATCGGTATCGTAGACGCCCACCGCGCACATCTGGTCGCCGGCCCTTGTGTAATAGGTGGTCTTCGGCTCCTCGACCGTGCTGCCCGGCTTCGGGAACAGGTAATGGATCACAGCGATCTGACCGGGCTTGGCCGTCCCGAGCATGGTCTGGATGAAGTGGTTGCCGGTCCTGTCGTGCAGGTCGCGGACGTCGTGACCTTTCAGGATCGGGTTGGGATGGGCGGTCATGATCCCGTCCGGCCCGACACAGAACACGTAGGTGTCGGCGGTGCGGAAGCCGCGCGTCCCCGCGGTGAAGTCGGCCAACGCCCCGGCCGGGTCGGCCCGCAGCGCTTGGGCGACGCGCCCGAGCATCCAGGACGCGAAACCGTTCGGGCTCGGGTCATCGCAGGCGGTCGGGGCCTCGCCGTCGCCGCACGCCAGAGCTGAGCCGGGCGGCTGCGCGATGCCCATCAGTGTTGCAACAAGCAGCGCCGTTCGCAGAGCCATACGACTCCCCAGAAATCAATACATCCGCTCGGCCGAACCGATCAAAGACCGTGTCGGCAGATTATGCAAGAGCGGATTATTGATTTCGCGCGCCGAACAGGCAGGATCGGCCCGCCGGCAAACCGTCCGCGACCGGCTACTGCATCGTGAGCGGCATCGCCTCGACGGCGATCTCGCCGATCCCCCGGGCGGCCAGGGATGCGCGCAGCGATGCGGACAGCGAGATGCCGGCCGTGAAGGCGCCGTGCACGGATCCGTCATGGTCCGCATTCCGCCGGGCCGGGCCGATCAGCTGGACGACGCGGCGGGCGATGGCCGGAGCCGGGTCGATCCAGGTCACCGGCCAGGGCGCGAGGGCTTCGAGGCGCGCCAGCAGCAGCGGATAATGGGTGCAGGCGAGGCAGACCACATCGGTGCGCCGTCCGTCGGGATCGGTGACGAAGCAGGGGGCGATCTCCGCCGCCAGGGCCGCGTCGTCGATCGGCGTGCCGGCGAGCTCGGCCTCGGCAAAGCCCGCGAGGTTCGGCGAGCCCACCAGGGTGACCGCGCAGGACCCGGCATAGGTCGCGATGAGGTCGTGGGTGTAGGAGCGCGCCACCGTGCCGGGGGTGGCCAGCAGGGAGATCAGGCCCGAGCGCGTCGCCGCGGCGGCCGGCTTGATCGGCGGCACCACGCCGACGAACGGCGTCGCGAAGCGCTGGCGCAGGGCCGGCAGGACCAGGGTCGAGGCGGTGTTGCAGGCGATCACGACGAGGTCGGGCCGGTGCGTCTCGAGAAGCTGCTCCATCACGGCCAGCACCCGGGCGACCAGGGCGGCCTCGGCGAGCCGGCCATACGGGAAGGCGGCGTCGTCGGCGGCGTAGACGTAGCGCCCATCGGGGCGGGCCCGGCGCACGGCATCCAGGACGGTGAGGCCGCCGAGCCCCGAGTCGAAGACCAGGATAGTCGGCTCGGGCGAGACGTGGAATGCCGCGGCGGACAGGCTGGCCCCGGCCATCAGATCGATCCGCATGGAAATTCTGGACTCCGCACTCAGCGCCTCGAATCTCGGTGCCGAGGGTTAAGGCCTCCTCACTGCGGCGCAAGAAAGACCCGCGACCTTTCGTTCTCCCCGTTAACCCCCGGACCCGCGCCTGCGAAGGGGCCGGTGAGCCCGAGCGCAAGCGGATTCGCCAGCGGAGGTTGTCTGACCTCGGCAGGGACATATCTTCTGCGACCAAGCCTGGCGCCGACAAGACGGTTCCAGGAGACGCATCAATAGGGGAAGATCCGCATGGCAGCGACGGCGGCACTCCGCTCCGGCGACACGCGCGCGCAAACTGCAGCGGCGTTCCCGCCGCCCCCCGTGACGGCCCGGCCGGTCGACCGGGCCGCCTGGATCGCCGCCTACCGGCATGTCCGCAGCGAGACTGAGCGTCGCGCCGCGCCGCTCTCCGCGGAGGACCAGCAGGTCCAGTCGATGGCCGATGCCAGCCCGACCAAGTGGCACCGGGCGCATGTGACGTGGTTCTTCGAGCAGTTCCTGCTGCGCGAGCACCTGCCGGGCTACGCCATCTACGACGAGCGCCTGCACTACCTGTTCAATTCGTATTACGTGGCGGCCGGGCCGCGGCAGCCGCGCATCCAGCGGGGCATGATCACCCGCCCCACCATGGCCGAAGTGAGCGCCTACCGGGCGCATGTCGACCGGGCGGTCGAATCGCTGCTCGGCCAGGCCGCGGAGAGCGCCCTGGAGGCGGTCCTGCCGATCCTGGAGATCGGGCTCTATCACGAGCAGCAGCACCAGGAGCTCCTGCTCACCGACATCCTGCACGCCTTCGCGCAGAACCCGCTCGGCCCGGTCTACGAGTCCGCGTGGCGCTTTCCGGCGGCTTCGGGGCAGGGCGGCCAGGCCCAGCTCCCCCGCGGCATCGCCTGGATCGGGCACGAGGGCGACGGCTTCTCGTTCGACAACGAGTCACCCCGCCACGAGGCGCTGATTTTGCCGGGCCGGATCGACAAGGCGCTGGTGACCAACCGCGAATGGCTCGCCTTCATGGAGGCCGGGGGCTACGCCAAGCCCGAGCTGTGGCTCTCGGACGGCTGGTATGCCGGCCAGGCCGAGGGCTGGGAGGCGCCGGGCTACTGGCGCCGGGACGGGGAGGGCTGGGCGACGATGACGCTCGGCGGCATCAGGCCCGTGGAGCTCGACGCGCCGGTCACCCACATCAGCTACTACGAAGCGGACGCCTATGCCCGCTGGGCCGGCCGGACCCTGCCGACCGAGTTCGAATGGGAGGTCGCGGCCCGGGACGGTGCCCTGCCGGACGCGTTCGGCCTGGTCTGGCAATGGACCCGCAGCGCCTACGCGGCCTATCCGGGCTACCGGCCGTTGCCGGGCGCCCTGGGCGAATACAACGGCAAGTTCATGGTCAGCCAGTTCGTGCTGCGCGGCTCGTCCGTCGCCACGCCCGAGGGCCATGCGAGGCTGCCCTACCGCAACTTCTTCTATCCGCATCAGCGCTGGCAGTTCACCGGCCTGCGCCTCGCCGACGCCGCCTGACGCGCCCCGGAGCCTCCCTTGACCGTCAAGCCCAGCTTTTCCGACGCGACCCCGGTCGCCCTGGACACACCCGAACTCGCCTTCCTCGCCGACGTGCAGGACGGCCTCGCGAAGACGCAGAAGGCGCTGTCGCCGAAATACTTCTACGATTCCGCCGGGTCCGACCTGTTCGAGGCGATCACGCGGCTGCCGGAATATTACCCAACCCGCACCGAAATCGGCATCCTCGATCGCAGCGGCCCGGAGATGGCCGCCCTGCTGCCGGCCCGGGCCGCGCTGGTCGAATTCGGCAGCGGCTCGACCAACAAGCTGCGGCGCCTGCTGCGCCACCTCGACAAGCTCGCCGCCTACGTGCCGGTGGACGTCTCCGGCGAGTTCCTGCGGTCCCAGGCGGAGGTGCTGAGCGGCGATTTTCCGCATCTGCGGGTCGAGCCGGTGGTGGCCGATTTCACCCGTGATTTCGATCTGCCCGAGAGCCTCGCCGGCATGCCCCGGGCCGGCTTCTTCCCGGGCTCGACCATCGGGAATTTCGAGCCGAGCGAGGCCGAGGAGCTGCTGCGGCGGTTCGGGCGGATCCTCGGGGAGGGGGCGCACATGATCGTGGGCGTCGACCTCGTGAAGGACGCCGCGATCCTGGAGCGGGCCTACGACGATTCCGCGGGCGTCACCGCGGCCTTCAACCTCAACCTGTTGACCCGGATCAACCGGGAACTCGCCGGACGCTTCGATCTCGGCGCCTTCTCCCATCGCGCCGTGTTCAACGCGGCGGCGTCGCGGATCGAGATGCATCTCGTCTCGGACGGCGCGCAGGAGGTGGCGATCGGGTCCGAGACCTTCGCGTTCGCGGCCGGCGAGACGATCCACACCGAGAGCAGCTACAAGTACACGGTCGAGACCTTCCGGGCTCTCGTGGAGCGGGCCGGCTGGACCTGGGTCCAGGTCTGGACCGACCCGGAGGGGTTGTTCTCGGTCCACGCGCTCCGGCAAGACTGACATCGGCGCCGCGAACCGGCGCGTGGGGTGAGGACGCCCGGATGCGTTTCAGCCCACGCTGGTTCTATCTCGTGGCCCCGGGGCTCGGCGCCCTGGCCGGCCTGCTCTACGGATCGATCTTTCCGGTCGGTCCGCTTCTCGGCTCGGCGATCCGCGGTGCGATCATCGGCACGCCGATCCTGCTCTACGAGCGCCGGCTCCTGTGGCCGCGGATGCGCGAGCGGGTGCGCCACCTCGCGACGCCGCTGTTCCTGCTCGCCACCGTGGCGCTCTACATCGCGATGATTGTCGTCGGCAACGCGCTCGCGAGCACGGTGCTGAACCGCCTGTTCCGCTTCATGTACAGCGAGCGGAACGCGATGCTGATGTCGCAATCGGGCCTGCTCTACGCGCTCGCGATCTCGGCCCTGGTGGTTTTCGTGTTCCGCGTGCGCGACCTGATCGGCCCGGGCGTCTTCGCCAACCTGCTGATCGGCCGCTACCATCGTCCGATCAGCGAGGAGCGGATCTTCCTGTTCCTCGACGTGACCGGCTCGACCCGCTTCGCCGACCGCCACGGCGACCGGGCGGCGCAGGCCTATCTCGGGCAGGTGTTCAACGCCCTGGCGCTGCCGATCTCGCACGCGCGGGGCTCGATCGACGATTATATCGGCGACATGGCCCTGGTCACCTGGACGATCGAGCGGGGCATCCGGGATGCGGCCTGTCTGCGCTGCGTCTTCGATTTCGCCGCCCGGCTCGCCGCCGAATCCGAGGCCTGGACGCAGCGCTTCGGGCAGGTCCCGGAATTCCGCGCTGCCCTGCATTGCGGATCGGTGGTCACGGCCGAGGTCGGGCTCGAGCGTCACAAGATCGCGTATTTCGGCGATGTCGTGAACACCACCGCCCGGCTGGAGAGCCTGTCGAAGAGCCTCGGCGTGCACGTCCTCGTCTCGGCCGATCTCCTCAGCCGGATCGGCCCTTTGCCGCCCGACCTGATCGCCGAGGATCTCGGCGCCCATTCGCTGCGGGGCCGGGACGCGCCCCTGGCGGTGGCGGCGATCCGTAAGCGGGACTAGGCGCCCAGCGCCTTCAACACGTCGCGCGCCGCACGCGCGCCGTCGAGGGTGGCGCCGCCCACCGTCATCGCGCCGCCGCCGGCCAAGGCCTCGCCGGCGAAGAACACCCGCTCGCCGACCGGATCTCGCAGGCGGTCACGGGCCTCCGCGTGGCCGGGCGCGACGATCGAATACGAGCCGCGGGCATGGGGATCCGTCCACCAACCGGCGAGCCGTCCGGCCTGGACCGCACCCTGCGCCTCCGACCCCAGGATCGCGCCGAGCCGCTCGGTAGCCAGCGCCACGGCCGCCGGCTCGCCCGCCCGGCACAGGTCCCGGGCGAGGTCGCCGCCGAGATTGGCCACCGCGATGGCGCGGCCGAATGGGCCCATCTCGAAATACAGGGTCGGGCCGCCGGTGATCACCGACACCGCGTCACCCAGGGCCGCCGGGTCGACCTTCGCCGGGTCGAGGCGCAGACCGATCTTGGTGTAGGCGCCCATATGGAGGCCATCCAGCGCCGCCTCGGCGGGATCGGGCAGGCGCGGCGTGAACCTGATCGCACCGGCTTTCAGCACCCCCACCGGCACCGTGACGATCACGGCCGCCGCCGCGAGGGTGCCGTCCGCGGTCTCGATCCGGACGATCCTGTCCGACCAGTCGATCGCCCGGACCGGACAGCCGAGCCGCACCGGCAGATCGGCGAAGTGCCGCGCCACGAGGTCGCCGTAGCCGTCGACCCAGAGGTCGGTGCCGGACCAGAGCCGATCGTAATCCACCGCCGAGACCCGCTCGGGATCCTCGCCGAGAGACAGTCGGCTCAGCCCGGCCGCCGCCAGCTCGGCGTTCGGGCCGCCGGCCCGGGCCGCCTCGGCCAGCGAGGTGTCGCCGCCCTTCGGCGCCAGCAGCGCGTCGAGCCCGGAGAAGCCGGCGCGCCGGCTGGCATTCTCGGCCTCGGTCGCCGGCCTTCCATCGATGGTCAGCGTGCGCGCCCAGCCGCCTTCCTGCGCGAAGCGCACGCCGGCAGCCCGCGCCACCGGCGCCCAGGGATTGCGCTCGGCCCAGTGGATGTACTCGGCACCGGCATCGAAGCGGCAATCCGGGCCGAGCGACCGATCGGTGAAGGCGCGGCCGCCGATCCGGTCCCGCGCCTCGATCAGCAGGAAATCCTGTCCGGCCGCCCGCAGCGCCGATGCCGCCGCCAACCCGGCCGCGCCGGCCCCGATGACGACCACGGTTCCGCCCCGCGCCGCCGCCCGCAGGGCCGGTGCCGCCAGAACCGCCGAGGCCAGGATCGTGCGTCGGGTCGGACTCATGGCGTACCCGCTCGGATGCTGTTTTTGACCGGGACACGTCCCAGGGCGGGCGGGCCGCCCGCGCCGATCCCGGATGCGCTAGCCGCGCGCGCCCTGCGTACCGGAGCGCTTCTCCATCATGGTCTTGACCTGCATCAGCTGGTCCCAGACCTGGCCCGGCGAGGTCCCGAAGAAGTCGAAGCCGGCATTCACACCGAGATAGATCCCGACGCAGATCAGCGGCACCAGCACCCAGGCCAGAACCTCCTCACCGCGGCGACGCCGCTGGCGGCGCCGACGGCGCTCCTCGCGCCGGGTCAGCTTCTGGGCAGGCGCAGGATGCGTGACGGGGGATAGAGGCCCCTCGTGCAGGTCTTCTGTCATCAGGCGCCCCCTCACCGCGGCGCGTTCGCGTCGCGGCGGTCATAGACCGGCAGGCCGTTGTCCGGAAGCCTGCCGGCCGGCGTGCGCGCCCTTATGCGCGGACGAGTGGCACCTTCGGCACGGTGCGGACGCCGCCGCCCGAGCCGCCACCACCCCCGCCGCCCTTGTCGTCCTTCGGCGTCTTCTTGCGCGTGGCCGCGCGGGGCTTGGCCCGCTTGTGCCGCTTGGCCGCGTTGGTGACGTCCGCCTCCGGCTTCGGCGTGACCGGGCCGGCCGGGAAGTCGAAGCCGAGGCTGTCCTTGGCGCCGGCCTTGGCCTCCTCGTCCTCGGGCTTGCGCACCACCACCCGGACGGCACCGCCATCCTTGAGCTTGCCGAACAGGACCTCGTCGGCGAGCGGCGTCTTGATGGTCGACTGGATCAGCCGCGCCATCGGGCGGGCGCCCATCGCGTCGTCGTAGCCATGCTCCACCAGCCAGGCCCGAGCCTCGTCCGAGAGCTCGATCGTGACGTTGCGGTCGGCGAGCTGCGCCTCGAGCTGGAGGACGAACTTGTCGACGACCTTGGCCACAACCTCCTTCGGCAGGTGACCGAACGAGATGATCGCGTCGAGGCGGTTGCGGAATTCCGGCGCGAACAGCCGGTTGATCGCCTCGACGTCGTCGCCCGTCCGCTTGGCCTGGGTGAAGCCGTAGGCCGACTTCGCCAGGTCCGAGGCGCCCGCGTTCGACGTCATAATGATGATGACGTTGCGGAAATCGACCTGCTTGCCGTTGTGGTCGGTGAGCTTGCCGTGGTCCATCACCTGCAACAGGATGTTGAACAGGTCCGGGTGGGCCTTCTCGATCTCGTCGAGCAGCAGCACGCAATGCGGATGCTGGTCGATCCCGTCGGTGAGCAGGCCGCCCTGGTCGAAGCCGACATAGCCGGGGGGCGCGCCGATCAGGCGGCTGACCGTGTGGCGCTCCATGTATTCCGACATGTCGAACCGCAGCATCTCGACGCCCAGCGACGCGGCGAGCTGCTTGGCGGCCTCGGTCTTGCCCACGCCGGTCGGTCCCGCGAACAGGTACGAGCCGATCGGCTTGTCCGGGTCGCGCAGGCCGGCGCGCGCCAGCTTGATCGCCGAGGTCAGCGCCTCGATGGCGCTCGGCTGGCCGTAGACCACCCGCTTCAGGTTCTCGGTGAGGTGCTGGAGCACCACCGCGTCGTCTTTCGAGACGGTCTTGGGCGGGATGCGGGCCATCGTGGCGATGGTCGCCTCGATCTCCTTGATCCCGATGGTGCGCTTGCGGCGCGCCTCCGGCACCAGCATCTGCGAGGCGCCGGTCTCGTCGATCACGTCGATCGCCTTGTCGGGCAGCTTGCGGTCGTTGATGTAGCGGGCCGACAGCTCCACCGCGGCCTTCACGGCCTCGGTCGTGTACTTGAGCTTGTGGAACTCCTCGAAATACGGGCGCAGGCCCTTCACGATCTCGATCGTGTCCGGGATCGACGGCTCGTTGACGTCGATCTTCTGGAACCGGCGCACCAGGGCTCGGTCCTTCTCGAAGTACTGGCGGTACTCCTTGTAGGTGGTCGAGCCGATGCAGCGCAGGGTGCCCGAGGCCAGCGCCGGCTTGAGCAGGTTCGACGCATCCATGGCGCCGCCCGAGGTCGCACCGGCGCCGATCACCGTGTGGATCTCGTCGATGAACATGATCGCGTTCGGGTGCGCCTCGATCTCCTTCATGACCTGTTTGAGGCGCTCCTCGAAGTCGCCCCGGTAGCGGGTGCCGGCCAGCAGCGTGCCCATGTCGAGGGAGAACACGGTGGCGTCCGCCAGGACCTCCGGCACCTCGTGCTGGATGATCTTGCGGGCGAGCCCTTCCGCGATCGCGGTCTTGCCGACGCCGGGGTCGCCCACCAGCAGCGGGTTGTTCTTCTGGCGGCGGCAGAGCACCTGGATCGTGCGCTCGACCTCGGAATGGCGGCCGATCAGCGGGTCGATCTTGCCGTCGCGCGCCTTCTTGTTGAGGTTGACGCAGTAGGCGTCGAGCGCGTCGCCCTTCTTCTTCGCGCCGCCGCGGGGATCGCCTTCGTCGCTCGGACGCTCGGCGGCGCCTTCCTCCTCGGCACCGCGCACGGGCTTCGCCTCGGACGCGCCGGGGCGCTTGGCGATGCCGTGGCTGATGTAGTTCACCGCGTCGTAGCGGGTCATGTCCTGCTCTTGCAGGAAGTAGGCGGCGTGGCTCTCGCGCTCGGCGAAGATCGCCACCAGCACGTTGGCGCCGGTCACCTCCTCGCGGCCCGAGGACTGGACATGGATCACCGCGCGCTGGATCACGCGCTGGAAGCCGGCCGTCGGCTTGGCGTCCTGACGTCCGTCGCCGGTCAGGTTCGAGAGCTCGGTATCGACGTAATCGACCAGGCTGCGCTTGAGCGTGTCGATCTCGACGTTGCAGGCGCGCATGACAGCGGCCGCATCCTGGTCATCCACAAGGGCGAGCAGGAGATGCTCCAGCGTCGCGTATTCGTGCCGTCGCTCGCCAGCGAGCGCCAGGGCTCGGTGGAGGGCTTGTTCTAGGCTGCGTGAGAAGCTTGGCAAAGCTGGCCTCTGTGTGGGTGCCTACCGCGAACGGCGCCTATTTCTTTTCCATAACGCACTGGAGAGGATGTTGGTGTTTGCGCGCGAAGTCCATGACCTGCGTCACCTTGGTCTCCGCCACCTCGTAGGTGAAGACCCCACACTCACCGACCCCGTTCTGATGCACGTGCATCATGATGTGGTAGGCGTCCTCGTGGCTCTTGTTGAAGAAACGTTCGACCACCAGCACGACGAATTCCATCGGCGTATAGTCGTCGTTCAGAAGGAGTACCCGGTACAGGCTCGGCTTCTTGGTCTTCGGCTTGGTGCGGGTGATGATCGCGGTGTTGGACCGGTCGTCGCCGCCCGGGGCGCGCGAACCGGAGGCCGTAATCGCCAAGCGCGCCGGCCGTTGAAGCGTCGTCGATATCGCGGTGCCCTGCAGGGGGACCTGTGTCATGTGCGTCGAACCGATCCCTCGATTGGAGCGGGCGTCGCCGGCCCCCAATACCGATCCTGTCACGACCCTGCCGGGAGCGGCGTCTGGGCCAGTGGACATTAATCTACAGACCGTGAGGCCACTTCGCCAGACGCCTGCGCGCACTTGTCCGCCCCGCAAAGCTTGCGCCACGCGCATCGCCCTCGCACCGCCGGGCGAAGGGGAGGGCGACGGGCTCGCCTGATCGGACCGGGCGCGGGCGTCAGGCATGTCCCGACTCGGCCATGGCGGCGGTGGCCGGCTCCGCGCATCTCTCCCTCCCCCCTCTGCGGGGGAGGGTGGGCCCTGCGTCAGCAGGGGTCGGGAGAGGGGCAGCGCGACGCAGCAGGATTTCACCTCCGTGGCGCCCTCTCCGGATACGGCGCTCCCCTCTCCCGACCCGCTTCGCGGGCCACCCTCCCCCGC
>NZ_AKFK01000080.1:0-22727 GCF_000272495.1 Methylobacterium sp. GXF4
CCACCGGCGGGCCGCCGCTCTCCCGCCAGACCAGCGTGAAGCAATCGTCCCCGGCCGCGTCGCAGCCCGTCTCCCAGCGCACCGCAACCCGGCCCGTCTCCGTCGAGAGCGCGCCGTATTTGACCGCGTTGGTGCCGAGCTCGTGGAGCATCAGGGCCAGCGACAGGGCGGCGGACGGCCCGATCAGCAGGTCCGGGCCGTTCAGCTCGAACCGGCCGCGCCCGTCCTGATGCAGCGCCAGGCTTCCCGTCACCACCGCGGCGACGCTGGCGGTCTCGGCCTGGCCCGCGAGGTGCCCGGCGAGCAGGACGTCGTGGGCCTGGCCCAGGGCGACCAGCCGCGCCGCCAGGGCCTCGCGGGCCGCGTCGATGTCGGGGGCGTTGCGCAGCGTCTGGGCGGCGATCGCCTGCACCAGCGCCAGGGTGTTCTTGAGCCGGTGGGACAGCTCGCCGTTGAGCAGAGTCTGGTTCGCCTCGGTGCGCTTGCGCGCCTCGATATCGGACACCGCCACCACGGCGCCGACGGTGGCGCCGGCGGCATCCTTGATCGCCTCGCCCCGGATGGCAATCCAGCGGCGCGCCCCGTCCGGGTGCTGGTAGCGGACCTCCAGCTCGGCCCGGGCGGCCTGGCCCGCGCAGATCCGGGCGAGGGGGAATTCCTCCGGGGCCACCGGTCTGTCATCGGCGTGGTAGGCGACGTAGACGCCGTATTCCGTGCTGGCCTGCGCGTAGAGCGTGTCGTGGCCCAGCACCTCGCGGATGCGCCGGTTGCCCATGACGATGCGGCCCGACGGCGCCTCGGCGAGCAGGATCCCGACCGGGACCGTGTCCATCACGGTGGCGAGCCGGGCCTCGGCCGCGCCGACCTCGCGGGTCTCGGCGAGCCCCGCCGCGACCGTGCCGGCGATCAACCGGGCCACCTCCAGATCGTCCGGCGTGAAGGTACCGGCCCGGGCCGCGCGCAATTCGAGGATGCCCAGAACCGCGCCGCCGAGGCGCACGGGCGCGTAGAGCGCCGCGCGCATCCCGGGCACCGGCAGCGGGTCCTGCGTCACCCGCGGATCCGCCGCCAGGTCCGGGCTCAGGAGCGCCGTGTCCCCGGTCAGCGCCGCGCCGGCCAGGCTGCCGGCGAGCGGCCGCTGCAGGCCGACCTGGCCGGCGAGGGTCCCGGCCCCCGAGCGGTAGACCAGGTCGGCGCCCTCGCGCATCGCGACGCCGCCGCCCTCGGCCTCGGGCACCGCCGCCAGGGCGGCGGCCACCAGGAGATCGAGGATCGCCCGCCGGTCGCCGGCCTCCAGCAGAGCCGTGAGCACCCCGGCCACCACCGCCCGCTGGGTCAGGAGGCGGTCGCGCGCGGCCTGGCTCCGCTGGAAGTCCAGCTGCCGGACGGCGAGCCGGGCGAGGGCGGCCAGATCCTCGGCCTCCTCGGCTCCGAGGCCTCCGGGCCGGGGGGCGTGGTCGAGCACGCACAGGGTGCCGAGGCGCTCGCCGGATTCGGTCTGCAACGCCGCCCCGGCGTAGAAGCGCAGGCCCGGGCCGGCCACGACCAGCGGGTCCGCGCAGGTGCGCGCATCCGTCGTCAGGTCGGGGATGACCAGCAGGCCCGGCCCGTCGGGGATACGCCCGAGGAGACCGTCGAGGCTGCTGCCGGGCGCGTATGGGCCGGGCTCGAACCCGGCTCCGGCCTGGAACCGGACCCGGTCTCCGGCCGCGAGGCCCAGCAAGGCCATCGGGGTTGCGCAGGCCCGCCGGGCCATGCGGACGAGGTCCGCGAACCCGGCCTCCGGCGGGGTGTCGGAAACGAAGCTGGCCGGCGCGGCGAGGCGGCACGGGTCGCGGACGTCGTGCATCGGGGCGTGATCGGTGGACGCGGATAGAGCCGCCTCCGGGGCAACGATGGCGGCAGCAAGGCTGACCGGGCAAAAATCGCGATCCCGGGCCTCATCCGGAAAGACGGGGCGCGTTTTCGGGCCCGGACGACGTCGACGAGACCCGATCAGATCGGGCTGGATAGCCAATCCGGACCGATGGAACCGGGATTCGGCCGGAAGTGGGCGCCCGGCGCCGATCAACCCGCCACGGCCGTGGCGTGCGCGGCGATTCCGCCCGCCGTAGTGAGCCAGATCCGGTCCCGGTGGGCCGTGATATGGCCGAGCGCCGCCCGCAGCGGCCGCAGCCGGTGGGGCTGGCCGACGATGTAGGGATGGAGCGCGATGCCCATCACCAGCGGCGCGGCTGCGGATTGCTCCAGCATCTCGTCGAAGGCGTCGACGATCGCGTCGGCGAATTGCCGGCCGGTCTCCTTGCGGGCGACGATCGCCGGGATGTCGTTCAGCTCCTGCGGATAGGGCACGGCCAGGATCCGGCCGCCGCCCCGGGTCGCCATCCAGGTCGGCTGGTCGTCGTGGCACCAGTCGAGCAGGTAGCGGTAGCCGGCCTCGGCGAGCAGGTCGGGCGTGACCCGCGATTGCGAGATCCAGGGGCCGAGCCAGCCGGCCGGCGCCCGGCCCTCCTGTCGGGTCAGGATCGCGGTCGCCTCCGCGATCAGGGCCCGCTCCTCCGCCTCGGGCAGGGTGCCCTGCCGCTCGGCATTGGTGCGCCCGTGCCCGACGATCTCGTCGCCCCGGGCCCGGAACGCCTCGATCAGGCCCGGGCAGTCCCGGTAGAGCCGGCTGTTGACCAGCACGCTCGCGGGCAGGCCGAGGCCGTCGAGGGCGTCGCGCAGCCGCCAGGCCCCGACCCGGTTGCCCCAGTCGCGCCAGGCGTAATTGAGCACGTCGGGCTGCGGCCCGCCCGGGGCGAGCTCGGCCCCGAGCCCGGAGCCGAAATCGAAGGTCTCGAGATTGAGCCCGACATAGACCGCGAGCCGCCTGCCCCCGGGCCAGTCGTAGACCGGCCGGTCCGGAAGGGCGCTGTAGCGGTAGCGGCCGTGCTGTGCGGCCGAGGCAGACTCATCCATCGCGGGTCTCAATGTCCGGGGGCGCCCGACCAGATAGGCCGGATCCGGGCGGCCGACAGCGCCGGCCGATCCGCCGCCATGCCTGTTCGGGCGGGCAGCCCTGCTGTACCGGGTCGGAAACGGGGCCGCGCGGGGCGCGGTCCGGGTGCCGAGGAAGGATTCGCCGTGCCGCTTGCCGCGACATCTCAGGGGGACGGCCGTCCGGTCGTCTCCGACATCGCCGCGCGCCTCGAACGCCTGCCGATGTCGCGCTACCAGCGGAAGATCTTCGCGATCATCGCCTCGGCGTGGCTGGTCGACCAGATCGACGTGGCGCTCCTGACCTTCCTGCTCGGCTCGATCGTGGTAGCCTTCGGCTTGAGCCCCACGGAGGCCGGCCAGCTCGCCGCCATGACCTTCGCGGGCCAGCTCGTCGGCAATATCGCCGCCGGCACCGCCTCCGACCGGTTCGGCCGCAAGGCCGTGTTCCAGGTGACCATGGTGGTCTGGGGCCTGGCGAGCCTCGCGGCGGCGACCGCCTGGAGCCTGCCCGTCCTGATGGCCTGCCGGTTCCTGATCGGGGTCGGCGTCGGCGGCGAGGCGCCGGTGGCGCAGGCGATGGTCTCGGAGATCGTCCCGGCCCCCGTGCGCGGCAAGTACATCGCGATCCTCGAGGGGTTCTGGGCGGTGGGCTACGTGCTGTCCGGGGCGATCAGCTTCTTCGTCCTGCCCTATCTCGGCTGGCGCTGGGCCTTCGTGGTGGTCGGCCTGCTGTCGCTGGTCGTGCTGGCGGTGCGCCGGACCATGCCCGAATCGCCCCGCTGGCTCGCCGAATCCGGCCGTCACGCCGAGGCCGAGGCGGTGATGGCCACGATGGAGCGCGCGGTCGAGCGCGCCACCGGCCGGCCCCTGCCCCCGGTCACCCCGCAGATCGCCGCCGCGGTGGCGGATGCGGTTCCCGCACCCCGGCTGAGCGCGGTCGCGACCCTGTTCGCGCCCGCCTACCGGATGCGCACCGTGATGGCCTTCGGGCTGTGGTTCTTCGCGCTGATCGGGTTCTTCGGGCTCAATTCCTGGATCGCGGTGCTGCTCAAGGAGCGCGGCTTCTCGATCGTCGGCTCGGTGGGGTTCGTGACCCTGATCACGCTGGGCGGCATCCCGGGCTTCGCCGCGGCGGCCGTCCTGCTCGAGCGGATCGGCCGCAAGCCGACCACTTCCCTGTTCCTCGTCTGCGCGGCGGCGGCCGCCTGGCTGTACGGCAATGCCGGCGGCGAGCCCGTGCTGACCGTCGCCGGCCTCGCGGTGACCTGGCTGTTCGTCGCCGGCTTCGTGATGCAGTTCTTCATGTTCGGCATGTGGAGCTGCCTCTACGCCTATACGCCGGAACTGTACCCGACCCGGGCCCGGGCCACGGGGGCCGGCTTCGCCTCGGCCTTCGGGCGGATCGGCGCCATCCTGGGTCCGATGATCGTGCCCGTGCTGGTCCGCGATTACGGCCCGGCCACCGCCTTCCAGGTCGGCGCGGGCGGCTTCCTGATCGCCGCCCTGCTGGTCCTCACCCTCGGGGTCGAGACGCGCGGCAAGGTGCTCGAGGCGGTCTCGCATTGACGAGACCCGCCTGCCAGGGACGAGATCGGGTTTCCAAAGGGCTCAGCCCTTTGGCGGGGTTCAGGGGCGGAGCCCTTGAGCGCACGGCCCGAGGCCCGATAGCAGGGCTCCGCCCTGCACCCGCACAAGGTCTCGACCTTGTGGATCCAGTCACAATCATGGAGTCCCCAAACAATGCCCGTCGTGGACATGCGCAGCCGACCGACCTTCCTGCACAAGTTCTTCGGCGCCGAGCCCGACACGCCGGAATTCGGCGTCGCGCGCTGGCTGAACGCCCGGGTCGGCAGCCGCGAGGTCGAGCACTTCACCCGCGGCGCCACGATCGAGGGGTTCTGCGCCGAGATGGACGGCGCCGGGATCGACGTCGCCGTGATGGTCGCCCGCTCGGTGCCGGGGGTGCGGGTCTCGAACGACGCCCTCGCGCAGGCCGCCGGGCATGATCCGAAGCGGCTGATCGGCATCGCCTCGGTGGATCCGGTGAAGCTCGGCCGCAAGGCCGCGGTCGCCGAGGCCAAGCGCGCCGTGACCGAGCTCGGCTTCAAGGGAATCAACCTCGATGCGGGCTTCTACCGGGAGGGCATGCGGGCCGACGACGAGCGGCTGATGCCGCTCTACGAGCTGTGCGAGAAACTCGCGGTCCCGGCCTTCGTGATGTCCGGCCCGACCACCCCGGACCTGCGCCTCAACGACCCGCTGGCGGTGGACCGGGTCGCCCGGACCTTCCCGAAGCTGCCGATCGTCTGCTGCCACGGATTCTATCCGCACGTGGCCGAGATGGTGACCGTGGCCTTCCGCAACGAGAACGTGTTCGTCTCCCCGGACATGTACACGTTCGCCCCCGGCGGCGGCCTCTACGTGGAGGCGGCGAACGGCTTCATGAAGGACCAGTTCCTGTTCGGCTCCTCGTTCCCGTTCCGGCCGATGCGCCAGGGCATCGAGGATTTTCGCGCCCTCGGCCTCTCGGAGGAGGCCCTGGACGCCGCCCTCTGGCGCAACGCCGACCGCCTGCTCAACCTCGGCCTCGCCTAGGCCCGGTCCTGAGATCCCAAAGGGCTCAGCCCTTTGGCAGGGGTTCGGGGGCGGAGCCCCCGAGACACCAGGGCTCCGCCCTGGACCCGCACAAGGTCCCGGACCTTGTGGATCCGGGACCTTGTCGTCAGGCGGCGCGGACGTTGGCCAGAAAATCGCCCACGGCGCCGCGCAGGGCGCTGGCCTGCCGGGCCAGGTCGCTGGCGGCGTCGAACACCTGGGACGAGCCGTGGCTGGCCATGTCCGCCGCCTCGCCCACGCCGGCGATGTGGCCCGAGACCGCGCGGGTATCCTGCGAGGTCTGGCCGGTGGTGCGGGCGATCTCGGCGGTGGCCGCGCCCTGCTGCTCGACCATGGCGGCGATCTCGGCCCCGATCCGGGCGAGGGTGCGGATCACCTCGGTGATGCCGCCGATCGACCGGACCGAGGCTTCGGTGGAGCCGGTGATCTCGGCGACCTTGGCGGCGATCTCCTCCGTCGCCTTGGCGGTCTGGCCGGCCAGTTCCTTCACCTCGGACGCCACCACGGCGAAGCCGCGCCCCGCCTCCCCGGCCCGGGCGGCCTCGATCGTGGCATTGAGCGCCAGCAGGTTGGTCTGGCCGGCGATGTCCGAGATCATCGCGACGATCGCCCCGATATTGCCGGCGGCCTGGGCGAGGCGGCGGACTTCCCCGGCCATGCCGTCCGCATTCCGGGTCGCGGAGGCCGCGAGGTCGGCGGAGGCCCCGACCTGCACGCCGATCTCCCGGACCGAGGCGGTGAGCTCCTCGGTGGCCGCCGCCACCGTATCGGCCGAGCGGGCGGCCGAATCCGCGGCGCCGGTCACCGCCCGGCTGAGGTCGGTGGTGTCCCGGGCGGCCCGGGCCATGCCGTGGGCGGAGGCCTCCAGCTGCTCGGCGGCGGCCGAGACCGCCTCGACGATGCCGCCGACCTGCCGCTCGAAGCTGTCGGCCAGGCTCAGGGCGGCGGCGCGCTGGGCGGCGGCGTTCTCGGCGGCGAGCCGCTGCTGCTCGGCCCGGGCGAGCCGGCGCTCGGCGACGCTGTCGCGGAACGTCACCGCGGCGGCGGCGATCGCCCGCACCTCGCGCGGGCCCCCCGCGGGGATCGCCAGCTCGGCGGCGCCCGGCTCGTCCCGGCCGATCGCCGTCAGCACCTGGGCCATCCGGACCAGGGGGCGGGCGATGGCCGTGCCCAGCCAGAAGGCGAAGCCGACCGAGAGCGCGAACAAAGCGAGCCCGCCCGCGATCCAGACCGTCAGCATCCGGTCGGCCCGGGCCCGCACCGCGTCGGCGGCGGCCACGAGATCGGCGGTCAGCCGGTCCTCGACGCCCTTCAGGGCGTCGATGCGCTGGGTGGCGAGCCGGAACCAGGCCGGCGCGTCGCGGAAGGCGAGGGTCGTGCCCGGCATCGTCTCCTGCACGGCCTTGCGCAGGCGCGCCACCTCCCGGGCCGGCTCGGTCGCCTCCGCGGCGTCCAAGAGCGCGGCCTGCCCGTCCGAGGCCCCGGCCCGGAACAGGGCGCCGTAGGTCGCCTGATCGGCCGAGAGCGTGGTGAGCCGGCGCGTGGCGGGAAGGTCCAGGGTGCCGGAGGCGAACACCGCCGAGGCGGCGGCCCGCTCCTGGCCGGCGGCCTCCTTCAGCGCCAGGAACGCCGCGTAGGCGTTCGCCCGGCCCGCGATGCCGGCCTCGCCGATCACCCCGCCCATCGCCCGGACCACGCCCAGCCCCTCGCCGATCAGGCCGGTGTAGAACGATACCGCCTGCGGCGCGCTCACGCCGAGGGCGTCGACCGCCCGGCGCTGGGCCGCGAGCCCGGCGAGCGCCTTGGACAATCCGTCCGCCCGCGCCGCGAAGGCGGGTCCGAAGCCGGTCGCCGCCGCCATCGCGTCGGGAAGCCCGGCGAGCGCCGCGTCGGTGCGGCTGCGCTGGGCCGCGAGTTCCGGCCCGAACTGCGCGCCCTTGGCGCCCAGGAACAGGCTGGACGCGCCGCGCTCGCGCTGCGCCTCGTGGACGAAGGCGCTGATCCGCGAGGCGAGGCCGACGAGGTTCTCGACCCGGTCCATCTCGGCGCGCCGCGCCCATTGGTCGGACACCGCCCACCCCGCTGCGCCCGCGAAGGCGAGGCATGGCGCAAGCGCCACCGCGAGGATGCGGGCGCGGAGCGAGGAGAGGACGGTCATCGGAATCCAGAGCGGTCGCGGTTAACCCGAATCATCCGGGACGGTTATAAAAACACCGTTACGGTGGAAGGGTTTGGCGCGGACTGCCATGCACAATCAGGCGGCACTCCGAACAGTCGGTGCCGCGTCGTCATGCAGTTCCACATGCCGGTCGCCCCAGACCTTCAGCGCGTGGATGACCGGCTCCAGCGACCGCCCGCGCGCGGTCAGGCTGTATTCCACCTTCGGGGGCACCTCGGCGTAGACCTTCCGCGCGATCAGGCCGTCCGCCTCCATTTCGCGCAGCTGGTTCGTCAGCATGCGCTGCGTGACGTTCGTCAGCCGCCGGCGGATCTCGTTGAAGCGCAGGGTCCCTTCCATCAGGTGGTAGAGGATCACGCCCTTCCACTTGCCGTCGATGAGCCGGAGGGTCGCCTCGACGGCGCAGCCGGGGCTGCAGGCGCCGCGATGGTGTCGGGTGCGGGGCATGGCGGGATCCTCGACCGTCTCCGGGGACGGTATCATTTTCGGCACTAGCGGCGTTTTATGTGCGTACTTGCGGTTCGTGAAGGCGGGCGGCATCTCCTGGCGGGTCAGCCGGAGGAGATTGCGATGCGCGCCGTCGGGTACAGAAAATCCCTGCCGATCACCGAGGCCGAGGCCCTGGTCGATTGCGACCTGCCCCAGCCCGAGCCCGGACCCCGCGACCTCCTGGTGAAGGTCGAGGCGGTCTCGGTGAACCCGGTCGACACCAAGGTCCGCCTGCGGGCTGAGCCCGAGGCGGGCGGGGTCAAGGTGCTGGGCTGGGACGCCGCCGGCACCGTGGTCGCCAAGGGCGCCGAGGCCGAGGGCTTTTCCGTCGGGGACGCGGTGTTCTACGCGGGCGACCTCACCCGACCGGGGACCAACGCCGAATTCCACTGCGTCGACGCGCGCATCGTCGGGCACAAGCCCACGCGCCTCGACTGGGCGCAGGCCGCCGCCCTGCCGCTCACCGCCATCACCGCCTGGGAGGCCCTGTTCGACCGGCTCGACACCGCCAAGCCGGTGCCGGGCGCCGCCCCGGCGATCCTGATCGTCGGCGGGGCGGGCGGCGTCGGCTCGGTGGCGATCCAGCTCGCCCAGCACCTCACGGACCTGACCGTGATCGCCACCGCGTCCCGGCCCGAGACCGCGGCCTGGTGCCGGGATCTCGGCGCCCACCACGTGGTTGACCATGCCAAGCCGCTGGCCGCCGAGGTGGCTTCCCTGGGTCTCGGCGCACCGGGCCTCGTGTTCTCGACCACCAACACCGACGCGCACCTGGCCGAGATCGCCGCGCTGATCGCCCCGCAAGGCCGGTTCGCCCTGATCGACGACCCCGCGCAGCTCGACGTGGCCCAGCTCAAGCGCAAGAGCCTGTCGCTGCACTGGGAGTTCATGTTCACCCGCTCGATGTTCGGCACCTCCGACATCGGCGCCCAGGGCGCGCTCCTCGACGAGGTCGCCCGGTTGGTGGATGCGGGGCGCCTGCGCACGACCCTGGGCGAGCATTACGGGCGGATCGACGCCCAGAACCTGCGGCGGGCCCACGCGCTGATCGAGAGCGGGCGCGCCAAGGGCAAGATCGTGCTCGAAGGCTTTGCGTCGTGAGGTGGGCGCCATGACCGAGGCCGGCACCGGTATCTTCGACGTGGCGGCGCTCGCGGCGGCCCTGCCCGACAGCGCGCGGACGCTCCTGGTCGACACCTACCTGACCGACCGGGAGGCGGCGAGCGCCCGGGTGTTCCGGGTCTACCGCCCGACGCCGCCGCACTACCACGCCACCTGCGACGAGTACCTCTACTGCCTGTCGGGACGCGGCACCGTCTGGCTGGGCGACCCCGCGAATCTGACGACCTTCGGTCCCGGCCAGCTCCTGTTCTTCGAGAAGGGCACGGTGCACGCGATGCCGGAGATCGCCCCGGACGAGCCGGTGACGTTCCTGTCGATCGACACCCCGCGGCGGGCGCCCACCGACATCATCTTCGTGAACCCCGAGGACGGCACCCCCGCCACCTTCATGGCGCGCAACGCCGGGTCGTAAGAATTCGCAACCGGGATGATGCTCTAAAGCGCGAGATGTCTCACGCTGCGGCCGTGGACGATGGCCAGGATCAGGACGCCGTCATCCACCGGCTCGTAGAGGATCACGTGCGCGGCATATTCGTGCCGATGCACGCCGGGCCGGATCGCGTCGGCCCTCCGGCCCATACGGGGATTGTCGGCGAGGAGCTGGAAGGTGTGCTCCAGACCGGTGGCATAGGCTTCGACTTGGCGGACACCGAACTGCCGGTAGCCGTGGACGGCGATGTCGAACAGGTCCGCCTCTGCCCTCGTTGTGAGGGTGTAGTCACTCATCCAGCGGCTGGTCGCTCTGTGCATGCGTCCTGGCCCGGGCGACGATGTCGGGGACCTTGCGATGGCTCGCCCCGCTGGCCCGGGACTCGTCGACGATCCGGCGCAGATCCTCGATCGTCAGTTCGGGCTGGACCCGCCGCTCGCGATCACGGCGCACGAGGTCGCGGACATAGTCGCTCGTGCTGGCGTAATCGCCCTGTTTGATCTGCGCCTCGATCCATTCTTTCATCGGATCGGGCAGGGAAATGGTCATGGTGGCCATGAGGGCCTCGTCATAAGCCCGGGAGGATCGGAGACCACGATATCAAGGATAAGCGTTTTTCACAAAATTTCTTATGCCCGCGACTCGCCGCCGGCCGGATCCGACTGTTTCACCACGTGGTTGCCGGCGTACGCGTTTCGTTCTAGCAAGGGCTTCGCATGACGGGCCTGCGTCCCGCCGGCCCCACCTTGCCGTCGACCGCTCCCGGCTCGACATGAGCGGGTGCGGCGGCTGACCCGCGCGCAAGCCAGCCCCGACCGCGTCGACGCCTCGAAAGACCGCCGCCCTCATGGCCAAAGCCCAAGCCGGAACCCGAGTCGGAGCCCGAGTCGGCGCCAGCAAAGCCGCCCCCAAACCCTCGCCCGTGAAGGTTTCCGCAGCCAAGGCGCCTGCGGACGCGGTGCCGGCCAAGCCCGCGCGCAAGAAGGCCGAGGCCCCCGCGCCGGACCGGCGGAACGCGGCCGCGGAGGCCGCCACCGACGCCAAGCTGGAGGCCCTGTTCGACGCCGCGCAGCCGGCCGCCGGCGACCGGCGGGTCATCACGGTCCGGGGCGCCCGGGAGCACAACCTCAAGAACGTCGACCTGACGATCCCCCGGGACAAGCTCGTGGTGTTCACCGGGCTGTCGGGCTCGGGCAAGTCGTCGCTCGCCTTCGACACGATCTACGCCGAGGGGCAGCGCCGCTACGTCGAGTCGCTCTCGGCCTATGCCCGCCAGTTCCTGGAGATGATGTCCAAGCCCGATGTCGACCAGATCGACGGGCTCTCGCCGGCCATCTCCATCGAGCAGAAGACCACCTCCAAGAATCCCCGCTCCACCGTCGGGACGGTGACCGAGATCTACGACTACATGCGCCTGCTCTGGGCGCGGGTCGGCATCCCCTACTCCCCGGCCACCGGCCTGCCGATCGAGAGCCAGACCGTCCAGCAGATGGTCGACCGGGTTCTGGAGCTGCCGGAGAAGACCCGGCTGTACCTGCTGGCCCCGGTGGTCCGCGGGCGAAAAGGCGAATACCGGAAAGAGATCGCAGAGTACCAAAAGAAAGGGTTTCAGCGGCTGCGGGTCGATGGCGAATACTACGCGATCGACGACGCGCCCAAGCTCGACAAGAAGTTCAAGCACGACATCGACGTGGTGGTCGACCGGATCGTGGTGCGGCCCGACATCGCCGCGCGGCTGGCCGACTCGTTCGAGACCGCCCTGGAGCTCGCCGACGGCATCGCCGAGATCGTGTTCGCGGACGCCCCCGAGGGCGAGGAGCCCCGGACGATCACGTTCTCCTCGCGCTTCGCCTGCCCGGTCTCGGGCTTCACCATCGCGGAGATCGAGCCCCGGCTGTTCTCGTTCAACAACCCGTTCGGCGCCTGCCCGACCTGCGGCGGCATCGGCCACGAGATGCGGATCGACCCCGAGCTGGTGATCTCGGATCCCGGCCTCAGCCTCAAGCGCGGCGCAGTCGGCCCCTGGGCGAAGTCGACCTCGCCCTATTACGGCCAGACGCTCGACGCGCTGGCGGAGCATTACGGCTTCAAGACCAGCGTGCCCTGGCAGAGCCTGCCGGAGGCGGCCCGCGCCATTGTGCTCTACGGCTCCGGCAAGCAGGCGATCCGCTTCGCCTACGATGACGGCCTGCGCAAGTATGCGGTCAACAAGCCGTTCGAGGGCGTGATCCCGAACCTGGAGCGCCGCTACAAGGAGAGCGAGTCCGACGCGGTGCGCGAGGAGATCGGCCGCTTCATGAGCGAGACGCCTTGCGCGTCCTGTGGCGGCAAGCGGCTGAAGCCCGAGGCGCTGGCCGTGAAGGTCGCCATGGCCGATATCGGCGACGTGACGGCGCTGTCCGTTTCGGAGGCCCATCGCTGGTTCTCCGAATTGCCGGAGAAGCTGACCGCCAAGCAGAACGAGATCGCGGTCCGGATCCTGAAGGAAATCCGCGACCGGCTCAGCTTCCTGGTGGATGTCGGCCTGGAATACCTGACGCTGGCCCGCGGCTCCGGCTCCCTGTCGGGGGGCGAGAGCCAGCGCATCCGGCTGGCCTCGCAGATCGGCTCCGGCCTGACCGGCGTGCTCTACGTGCTGGACGAGCCCTCGATCGGCCTGCACCAGCGCGACAACGAGCGGCTGCTCGGCACGCTCAAGCGCCTGCGCGATCTCGGCAATTCGGTGATCGTGGTCGAGCACGACGAGGACGCGATCCTGCAGGCCGACTACGTGGTCGATGTCGGCCCGGGCGCGGGCATCCATGGCGGCGAGATCATCGCCCAGGGGACCCCCGCCGAGGTGCTGGCCAACCCGGCCTCGCTCACCGCCAAGTACCTCACCGGCGAGATGGCGGTACGCACCCCGGCCGCACGGCGGAAGGGGCGCAAGGGCAAGCTCGGCGTGTTCGGCGCCCGGGGCAACAACCTCAAGGACGTCGACATCGAGATCCCGCTCGGGACCTTCACCTGCATCACCGGCGTCTCGGGCGGCGGGAAATCCACCCTGGTGATCGACACCCTGTACAAGGCCGTCGCGAAGAAACTAAACGGGGCGCTGGAGCACCCGGCCCCGTATGACCGCCTCGAGGGGCTGGAGCATCTCGACAAGGTCATCGACATCGACCAATCGCCGATCGGGCGCACGCCGCGCTCGAACCCCGCCACCTATATCGGCGCCTTCACGCCGATCCGCGACTGGTTCGCCGGCCTGCCCGAGGCCAAGGCGCGCGGCTACCAGCCGGGCCGCTTCTCCTTCAACGTGAAGGGTGGGCGCTGCGAGGCCTGCTCGGGCGACGGCGTCATCAAGATCGAGATGCACTTCCTGCCCGACGTCTACGTCACCTGCGACGTGTGCAAGGGCAAGCGCTACGACCGCGAGACCCTGGAGGTGAAGTACCGCGGCAAGTCGATCGCCGACGTGCTCGACTCCACCGTCGAGGAGGCGGCCGAGCTGTTCAAGGCGGTGCCGGCGATCCGCGAGAAGCTCGAGACCCTGAAGCGGGTCGGCCTGCACTACGTCCATGTCGGCCAGCAGGCGACCACCCTGTCGGGGGGCGAGGCGCAGCGGGTGAAGCTGTCCAAGGAGCTGTCGAAGCGCGCCACCGGGCGCACCCTCTACATCCTCGACGAGCCGACCACCGGCCTGCATTTCCACGACGTGGCCAAGCTCATGGAGGTGCTCCACGAGCTCGTGGACCAGGGCAACACGGTGGTGGTGATCGAGCACAACCTCGAAGTGATCAAGACCGCCGACTGGGTGATCGACATGGGCCCCGAGGGTGGCGATGGCGGCGGCCGGGTGGTGGCCCTGGGCACGCCGGAGGAAATCGCCCGCGCGAAGGCGAGCCATACCGGCCGGTTCCTGCGCGAGGTTCTGGCCCGGCGCCCCGCCCCGCAGACCGGCCGCCGCAGCGCCGCCGAATAGGCGCCGGGGCGGCAGATTCTGCCGGGTGAGGGCGGGAATCCCGGCTCGGTCAGCCCGCCACGCCGCCTGATTCGGGCCGCCGGCCGCCGATGCCGGCCCCGGGCGGCCGGATTGGGGCGGGGATTCCGGCCCGTGGGTGATGGCCGGGCCCCTGCCCGTTCCCCTGCTCCCGCTTGCCGGATTCTCCCGCCAGCGCCGTCGGCAACAGCTTGACCGTTCAACGATATTTTGCCGGCCGGAACCCCCATATTCATTCCTGGGGACTGTGTTGCATCGCCGCAAAAATGCGGCTTTTGCGCAACGGTTCGGCCGGTTTTGCCGCTTCGATCAGCATTCCACTGTCTTTCCGCAGGTCTCTGTAGAATAGTCACCAACGTTGAGACGGGCGGGCTCCGTGGGGGCGCTCGGCACACCGGAAGCCGGCAGCCGCCAAGGGCGAGCAGACCGGCAGGGTAGTGCCGAATGCGGGACGGATGCCTTGAGACCTTGGGAAGGAATGAAACAATGATGAAGAACTGGCTCGCGGCCGGCGCGGTCGCGCTCACGGTCGGCATGACGTCGACGATCGCGCAGGCGCAGACCACGACGGTTCCGGGTGAGCAGGTCGGCCTCGCCGTCGGCGCGCCGCTGCCCGAGGGTATCTACGCGATCAACACCTTCACGTTCCGTCGCACCGAGGGCCGGAACGATCCCGATACGGCCGTCAACATCCCGGTGCTGGTCTGGTCGACCCCGCTCGTGCCGTTCGGCGGCCGCATCGAGCTGCTCGTCGCTCCCCCGACCGTGTTCGCCTTCACCCGCAACCCGGCCGGCGTGCGCAACAAGGACATCTCGATCAACGTCGGCACCTTCGTCGGCGGCATCTGGGCGTTCGACCTGGGCAACAACTTCGGCGTCAGCTTGCTCGGCGGCGTGTACCTGAACGACCTCAACGGCGACCGCGGCTCGATCATCACGGCGAACGGCACGACCGCGACCCCGGTGCTGCCGCAGCTCTCGTCGAACACCTACCGCTTCGGCGTGGCCGGCAGCTACACCGGCGACGGCTGGAACATCACCGGCAACCTGACCGCCAACATCTACGACTCGCCCGGCCGCTTCGGTGGTCCGGTCGGCGCCGCCCTCGGCCCGTTCTACCTGTCCGACGCCCTGAACTTCGACATCACCGCGACGAAGAAGTTCGGCAACTTCGAGATCGGTCCGGTCGCCTACGGCACCTACAACTTCGACATCGGCCAGTTCAGCGCGGCGGCCGGCAACCGCGGCCGGTTCGCCGTCGGCGGCCTGATCGGCTACGACTTCAAGATCTTCACCGTGCAGGCCTACGTCGCCCGCGACGTGGTCACCGGCGCGCAGATCGCCGCGACGCCGTTCAGCCGCGCTCGTGACAACTACTCCACGGACGGCTGGCTGCGCCTGATCGTGCCGCTGTATTCGCCGGCCCCCGCCTCGCCGGTCCCGACCGCCCTGGTCCGCAAGTACTGATCAGACGACACGCCGGTCTCCCGCCGCGAAGGCGGCGGGGGATCCCGGATCTCGACGACACCGTCCGCCAGGACGGCGAACCGCCCGGCTCCCGCCGGGCGGTTTTTTCATGGCCGGCCCAGGGAGCGGCCGATAGTCAGATCCTGCGAAACCTTTCCGCTCGAGGCGCCGTAAGCGGCGGCGCAATCCCGGTCCTGACGTGATCGCGGGATGCCTGACGGAAGGAAACTCCAGGATGCTCAACGTTATCGGAGGCCGGCGCGCGGCCCGGGCGCTCGCCCTCGCTCTGACCCTCGGCCTCGGCGCGACCGGTATGGCCCAGGCCAAGAACCCGATGGTCGGCGGCGCGCCGATGTATGCCAGCAAGACGATCGTCGAGAACGCGGTCAACTCCAAGGACCACACAACGCTGGTCGCCGCCGTGAAGGCCGCGGGCCTCGTCGACACGCTGAGCGGGCCCGGCCCGTTCACGGTGTTCGCGCCGACCAACGCCGCCTTCGCCAAGCTGCCGCCCGGCACCGTGGAAAGCCTCGTCCAGCCGCAGAACAAGCCGACGCTGACCAAGATCCTGACCTACCACGTGGTCCCGGGCGTCTACACCGCCCAGGACCTTGTGGCGCTCGTCAAGAAGGGCGGCGGCCAGGGCCAGCTCACCACGGTCGCGGGCGAGCCGCTCGCGGTGGCGGTGCAGGGCAAGAAGGTCCTGATCACCGACGTGAAGGGCAACACCGCCACGGTGACGATCCCGAACGTGATGCAGTCGAACGGCGTGATCCACGTGATCAACGCCGTGCTGATGCCCTGAGCCGGATTGTGTGATCCGACCATCCGCGGCGCCGCCCCGGCGCCGCGGGTTCTGCCCGGCGCCTACTCGGCGATCAGCTTGCCGGTATAGACCACCGGTCCCGTGGGCTGGCCGCTCGGCGAGCCGCCCGGCGGCTCGACGGACACCGCCAGCACCCCGTCCGGCGAGGCGCCCTGGGGCAGGCTCACCCGGCTCGCATCGGCTCCCACGAGGCCGAGCGGCTTCGGCCCCTCGGCGCCGACATACCACAATTGCAGGCTTCGACCCGCGGGCGCCTCGGCCCCGACCGGCCGGACCTGGGCGGTGCCGGTGCGGGTGTCCACGCGCACGATCAGGGCCGGCAGGGCGCCGCCGCCCTGGACCACCGCGAGGTAGCGGCCGCCCTCCGGCTCCGGCCGCGACCCGACCGCGACGAACAGCGCGAGCCCGGCCGCCAGCAGCCCGGTCCCCGCGGTGGCGATCTGCCAGCGTCGGACCTGGCGGCGCAGGTGGGCGAGCGGGTCGGGCGCGCCGGCGGACCGGGCCGCCAGCGCCCGCAGCAGCGCCGCGCGCACCCGCGGCGGCGGCGCCACCGGCGGGATCGCGGACAGCAAGGGCGACAGCCGCCGCTCCCAGGCCCGGACCCGGGCCGCCGCGCCGGCATCGGTGGTGATCGCACGGGCCATCTCGGCCCGCTCCCCCGGGTCGAGGGTGCCCAGCACGTACTCGGCCGCGCGCAGGTCCGGATCCGAGGCCGGGTCGTCGAGGCCGCCGCTCACGAGACAGCCTCCAGGCAGGTCTTCAAGGACGCGAGCGCCCGGTGCAGCCAGGTCTTGATCGTGTTGACCGGCCGGTCGTAGCGCTGGGCCAGTTCGTCCCGCGAATGGCCCTCGCAATAGGCCAGCACCACGCAATCCCGGTGCGCGGGTTCCAGCCGGCCCAGGCACGCCCCGAGCGCGTCCCGGTCCAGGAACGCCGCGGCGTCGTCATGCGGATCCATCAGCCGCGCCACCCAATCCTCACCGTCATCCCGCACCGGTCCCTGAACCTCGGCCACCCCCTTGCGGCGCACGCCGTCGATCGCCCGGTTGCGGGCGATCGTGCACAGCCAGGCGAGCGGGCGTCCGGCCTCGGGATCGTAGGTCCCGGCCGCCTGCCAGATCCGCAGATACGCGTCTTGAAGGACGTCCTCGGCGAGCGACCGGTCGCGCTGGATACGCAGGATCACGCCGAAGAGTTTCGGGCTCGTCAGGTCATAGAGTTCGGCCAGGGCGGCCGCCTCGCCGCGCCCGATCTCGGCCAGCAGGCGCCGCAGCTGCGCCTCGTCGGCGCCGGAAGAGCCTGGCGGTCGCGCCGGGGCTGGAGACGCCCCCGCGGCAAAGATCGGTCCGGTCAAGATCCGTTCCCGTGCCCGCGCGCCGTTCATCTGCCGGTCGCGCTCCCGTAAGAGTGGTCTAGACGTCCCCGCGCGTGCTGTCACATCGCCGGCCGCGCGGGATCGTCGATAGGTCGTCGGCTCAGCGATCCGCGCGCGGCGCCGCGCCACGGGTGTCGCAGGCCGGGCGGACCGCCTATCTTACGCTCTCATCCCGATCCGGTGGTTGCCGGCTTTCGGGACACGACGATGCGCAGCACAATCCCGGAGCCGCGTCCGACATGCGGGACGCGGCTTCAGTCCGAAGTGGCGCGGCCGGCGGCGGCGCAGGGGCGAACGAGCCGAAGGAATCTCATGGCGACCCAGGGCGAGTGGAAGATCCCCGCGCAGGCCCAGCCCAGGCCTGCGGATTACGGCTACGATCTCGATCGGGCGCTCTCGTCGGTGCTCGCCCTGTCGGCGCGGGTGCCGGAGAGCGCCTTCACGGCCGAGACCCTCGGCACCGAGCGGGCCGGCAACGGCGTGGTGATCCGGGAGGACGGGCTCGTTCTCACGGTGGGCTACCTCATCACGGAGGCCGAGAGCGTCTGGCTCACCACCCGGGAGGGCCGTTCGGTCCAGGGCCACGTGCTCGGCTTCGATGCCGCCACCGGCTTCGGCCTGGTCCAGGCCCTGGGCGAGCTCGGCGTCCCGGCCCTGCCGCTCGGCCGCTCGGCCGAGCTGAAGACGGGCGACCGGGCCGTGGTGGCGGGCGCCGGCGGGCGCCAGCGCTGCGTCGCCGTCGAGGTCGTGGCCCGGCAGGAATTCGCCGGGTACTGGGAGTATGTCCTGGACGAGGCGCTGTTCACCGCCCCCGCTCACCCGCATTGGGGCGGCACCGCGCTGATCGGCGCGCAGGGCGAGCTGCTGGGGATCGGTTCCCTGCAGCTGCAGCAGGGCGGCAGCAGCGGCGGCCGCCCGATCAACATGGTGGTGCCGATCGACCTGCTGCCGCCGATCCTCGACGACCTGGCCACGCGCGGGCGCGCCAACCGGCCGCCCCGGCCCTGGCTCGGCCTCTACGCCACCGAGAGCGAGGAGGGCATCGTCGTGATGGGGCTGGCCGATGGCGGCCCGGCCGAGACCGGCGGCCTGCGCAGCGGCGACGTGATCGAGGCGGTGGCCGGCGAGCCGATCCCGGATCTCGCCGCCCTGTTCCGCAGCATCTGGGCGCTCGGGGAGGCCGGGGTCCGCGTCCCGCTCACCGTGCGCCGCGACGGGCGCAGCGTGAAGCTCGCCCTCGTCTCGGCGGACCGGGAGCGGTTCCTGCGCACGCCCTCGCTGCACTGACGGGCTCTTCCGCGGCGGCCGGCCGCGAAACCGTCGCGGCCGGGGTTGCGTTTCTCGGATGCCGAGGTCGAGGCTGCACGGGATACAACCACAGGCTCAGCTTCGGTTCAGGCGGCGGGGCCGAATCTCTCTCGACCGGCGCCGATCCGCCGGACGCTTTGAGGAGATGTGTCATGGCGATTCTGAGCGCACCGCGCGCGAAGGCACTCGTTATGGCCGCCGCGATCGCCGGCGGCCTCGGGCTCGCGGGCTCCGCCGAGGCGGCGGGGGGCTGCGGCCCGGGCTTCCATCCGAACCCCTGGGGCATCTGCCGCCCGAACTGGGGCCCCCGCCCCTACTGGCGCCGGCCGGTCTATTACGGCGGCTACGTGCGGCCGCGGCCCTTCTACCGGCCCTATTACCGACCCTACGGTTTCTACGGCCCGCGCCCGTTCTACTGAGGGATCCACCCGTTTTGCGCCGCGAAGGGCGCCCCGCCGGACGGTGGGGCGCCCTTCGCGCGTTCAGAGGGCTCCCGGCATGCGCACAAAGAATGACCATCCGGGAAGGTTGCCGGTTTCTTAATCCGGGCATGCGGCGCACGCAGGCCAGATCCTTGGCCTTTCGACTCCTGCTGCGCCGCGGGAGGTTTATATGTGCGTTGCACCAACAAGAGGCAGCGATGCGCAACGGCGCGCCATCCACTGCCTGAACAGAGGTCAAAGAACTCCATGTCCGCCGCTCGTAGCGTCCTGAGTCGCGTCCGCGCCTATCTCCGGTACCGCGACACCGTTTCCCAGCTCTCCCGCCTCTCGGATCGCGATCTTGCCGATCTCGGCATCAACCGCAGCGAGATCCACGGCATCGCCCGCGTCTGATCTCCCGGCACCATCGCGATTCGACTGAAAGGACCGCCGCCCGTTGATCCGGGCGACGGTCCTTCGCTATTCTGGGATATGACACAGACCATTCACATCATCGGCGGCGGCCTGGCGGGATCCGAGGCGGCCTGGCAGGTGGCCGAGGCCGGCCATCGCGCCGTGATCCACGAGATGCGGCCGGTGCGCGGCACCGAGGCCCACCAGACCGACGGCCTGGCCGAGCTGGTCTGCTCGAACTCGTTCCGGTCGGACGATGCGGAGAGCAACGCCGTCGGCCTGCTGCACCAGGAGATGCGCAGCTTAAGCTCGCTTGTCATGCGGGCGGCGGACGCGAACCAGGTGCCCGCGGGCGGTGCGCTCGCGGTGGACCGGGAGGGCTTTTCCGCGGCGGTGACAAGGAGCCTGGAGCAGCACCCCAACGTCACGGTTGTCCGCGGCGAGGTCGAGGGCCTGCCGCCCGAGGCATGGGGTCCCTGCATCGTCGCCACCGGCCCGCTGACCGCCCCGGCGCTCGCCGAGGGCATCCGGGCGCTCACCGGTGCCGAGTCCCTCGCCTTCTTCGACGCCATCGCGCCGATCGTCCATCGCGACTCGATCGACATGGACGTGGCGTGGTTCCAGTCCCGCTACGACAAGCCCGGGCCCGGCGGCACGGGGGCCGACTACCTCAACTGCCCGATGAACCGGGCGCAATACGACGCCTTCGTGGCCGCCCTCGTGGCGGGCGAGAAGATCGGGTTCAAGGAATGGGAGGGCACGCCGTATTTCGACGGCTGCCTGCCGATCGAGGTGATGGCCGAGCGCGGTCCCGAGACCCTGCGGCACGGCCCGATGAAGCCCGTGGGGCTCACCAACCCGCGCGATCCCCTGGTCAAGTCCTGCGCGATCGTGCAGCTGCGCCAGGACAACGCGCTGGGCACCCTCTACAACATGGTCGGCTTCCAGACGAAGCTGACCTATGCCGAGCAGGTCCGGATCTTCCGCACGATTCCCGGCCTGGAGCGGGCCGAGTTCGCGCGGCTCGGCGGCCTGCACCGCAACACCTATCTCGACAGCCCGCGCCTGCTGGACGCCACCCTCCGGCTGAAGGCCCGGCCCGCTTTGCGCTTCGCCGGCCAGATCACCGGCTGCGAGGGCTATGTCGAGAGCGCCGCGGTCGGCCTGATGGCCGGCCGCTTCGCGGTGGCCGAGGCGGCGGGCCGGCCGCTCAGCCCCCTGCCCCAGACCACGGCGCTGGGCGCGCTCATCGCCCACATCACCGGCGGCCACATGGCGGCCGACGGCGAGGCCAACGCCCCGCGCTCGTTCCAGCCGATGAACGTGAATTTCGGCCTGTTCCCGCCCCTGGCCCAGGCGCCCCGCAACGAGACCGGCCGTCGCCTGCGCGGGCCCGAGAAGGCCGTGCTGAAGAAGCGGGCCCTCACCGACCGGGCTAGGGCCGACCTCGGTGCCTGGATGGCGGGGGCGCAGCCCGCGGACTGGAAACAGGCGGCGGCGGAGTAGCGCGGCGAGTCGCGGTTTCGAAGGGGCCGGGACCTTTCGCGGGTGCAGGGCTGAAGCCCTGCTGTCGGGCTCCGCCCCGACACCCCGCCAAAGGGCTCGCCCTTTGAAAACCCCGATATGCGCATGGCGCTTGCACGGTCTGGGCGCTCAACTCCCGGGGACCGCTGCATGACCGAGATCGATACCGACGCCTTCCTGGCTGACCTCTATGCTCTGCGCGAGATCGGCCGGTTCCGCACCGGCGTTCACCGCCCGACCTTCTCGGCCGCCGACATGGAATCCCGCCGCTGGCTGATGGCCAAGCTGGAGGAATGCGGGCTGGAGGCATCGATCGACGGGATCGGCAATGTGCTCGGGCGCCATCGCGGCCCCGGACCCCACCTCCTGGTCGGCAGCCATATCGAGACCCAGAACGAGGCCGGCTGGCTCGACGGGGCGCTGGGGGTGGTGGCCGGGCTGGCCCTGGCCCGGGCCGGGCTGCCGGTCGACGTCGTCGCCTTCGCGGACGAGGAGGGGCACTTCTCCGGCGGCTTCCTGGGCAGCCGCTCGGCGATCGGCGACCTGACCGAGGCCGAGATCGAGGCCGCCCGCAACCGCACCGACGGCACGCCTTTGCGCGCGGCCCTCGAAGCCGCCGGACTCGCCGGATTGCCGCGGATGCGGCTCGATCCGGCCCGCTACCGGGGTTTCCTGGAACTGCATATCGAGCAGGGCACGCAGCTCGAATCCGCCGGCCTGCATCTCGGTGTGGTCAGCGGCATCGTGGCGATCTGGCAATTCCAGATCGTGTTCGACGGCAACCAGGACCATGCCGGCGGGACCACCATGGCCGAGCGCCGGGATGCGGGGCTCTCGGCGGTACGCCTGCTCGCGGCGATCGACCGGGAATTCCCGAAACTCTGCGGCCCCCGCAGCACCTGGACCACCGGGCGGATCACCCTGGATCCCGGCGGCTACAGCATCATCCCGGGCCGCGCCGAGGTGGCCTTCCAGTTCCGCGACGTGTCGATCCCGGTGCTGGAGCGCATGGAGGCGTGCCTCGAGGCTCTGGTGCGCGAGTCGAACCGGCGCGAACGTTGCCCCGCCACCCTCACGGCCCTGTCGAAGGCGATCCCCGCCCCCTGCGACCCGGACCTCATGCGGGCCCTCTCGGAGGCCGCCGAGCAGGTCTGCCCCGGCCGCTGGCAGGTGATGCCCTCGGGCGCCGGCCACGACGCCCAGAACATCGCCCGGATCCTGCCGGCCGCCATGCTGTTCGTCCCGTCGATCGGCGGCATCAGCCACCATTGGGCGGAGGATACCAGCGATGCGGACCTGGCCTTCGGGGTGCGCACGCTCGGCGCGGCGGCGGCGCGGGTTCTGGCGGGGTGAGCGCCGTGCCTCTGATCGCCGAAGCAACGCCCCCCACATCCAACCGTTGATCCGCATCAATGCTGGAGGGCGGCCATGCGGATCCGCAAGGAAGCGACGTATGACGGGGTGTGGACCGTGTTCGTCGGCGAGGGCCTCTGCTTCAGCGATCTGAGCGGGCCGGCCGCCGACGCGCTGGTGGCGGCGTTCGCGCGACGGTTCGCCGAGGCGGGCGAGTGAGCCTCAGGCGCCCGGGATCAGC
>NZ_AKFK01000081.1:0-3420 GCF_000272495.1 Methylobacterium sp. GXF4
CTTCTTGATCATCTGGTCCTCTGTCTCCCGTTCGGCGGGATGTGTGCCCGGCAACAGAGACGGCAGGTTGAGGACACGCGATAGTGCAGCGCTGCAACAGCGCTCCTGGGCGCCCCGGACCGGTGGTTGGGCGCGTGCGCTTGAGCACATCCCGCGCCCAAGAAGGCCGATTTCGGCCCGAAGATTTGTATCTCGACGTTTCCGGCAGCAAAAAACCCCGCCGCACGGGGCTGACGGGGCTTTAGTTTGCTCGAGAACATTCCCAGGACCAACCAGGAAGCTTCATCCTCTGTTAGATCCGAGTAGCCGGCGGCCCGCAAGCCCATCCGGGACTGTTGATCGCAGTTAAGATTAATTAACGCTCCCGGCCCCTGCACACCGGCCGTCGGTGCGGGTATCGGGTTGCGCTCGGCCGGCATCCTGTGGTGACGCTCCCGGCATGCTGGATCCCAGATCATCCGCCGCCGCGGGGAACGGTGCCGAAGGCCGGGCGGTCGCGTCCGGCGCGCGAGCCTAGCGCGCCCATGTTCGGCTTCTCCCTGAGCTCCACCGAGCCCGACAGCATCGCGCACATCATCCAGGTCGCGCTCGCGCCGGCCTTCCTCCTCTCGGCGCTCGCGACCCTGCTGAACGTGTTCTCCACCCGGCTCGGCCGGATCTCCGACAAGGTCGACACCCTCTCGGGGGAGATCGCCCGGGCGACGGAGGCGGAGGCCGTGCGCCTGTCCCGCCGGCTGACCTTCCTGCGACGGCGCTCCCTCGTCCTCGACGTGGCGGTCGTCCTCGCCTCGCTCGCCGGCTGCCTGATCGGGCTGGCGGTGCTGACCCTGTTCGTCGGGGCGATGCGCGATGCGGCGACCGCCTCGATCCTGTTCGCCTGCTTCGGCGCGGCCCTGATCTGCACCGTGGCGGCGATCGGGGCGTTCATGACCGAGATCCTGATGGCCGGTCACGGCGTGCGCGACGAGGTCGAGCACCAGCAGGACAAGGTCCCGGCGCGGTCGTGACCCGGTCACGTTTCGCGTTGCATGCCTAAGGAACTTCGTCTTAATCTTGATGCGGCTTGATTCCGCTCGCCTGCTGCGTCCGAGTGTTCCGCCATGAGTGTCGCGATTCTGGTTGCCCTCATCGCGGGAGCCTTGTGCCTCGGGATGCTCTCTTCTCTCCTGCCGTTCGGCCGGCGGGACGAGGAGGAGGAACTGATCCTGCCCGGCGAGGGCGAGTTCTTCGATATCGACGGCCCGATCATCGACCTGGAACCGCTGATTCCGCTGCTCGATATGCAGGCGCTCGAGGCGAAGCGGTAAGCGGGACGCATCCTATAAGAGAGGGCCGCCGGCCCGGGCATATCCCGGCGGCGGCCCCGGAAGCCTGCGTCAGGCGGCTTCCTCTTCCGAATCGTCCGCGTCCAGGATGGTCTCCAGGTCGCCGACCAGGGCGTCGAGCTGATCGGCGGTGGCCTTGAGCTTCAGCGTGGTGCCGTCCTCGGCCTCCACGGCGATCTCGATATGGTCGTCGACCTTGGCGGCCAGGGCCTGCTTGATGGTGTAGGTGATCACGTCAGCCTTGTCGGCCATGCCTGTCTCCTCGGGTGGCTGCGGGCAACGCGGCATGTCCGGCATCGGCCCTGCGGCAGAAGCTCGCGTCGCGGACTCGTCGCGGGTTGCGCGGTCGGACGGCCGCCACGGCGCGTCTCGTCGACGGATCGGCCTGTCCGCGCGCCAAGTCTTCGACGGGTGCGACAGGGCCCTACCGCCGGCCGCGCATGCGCCGCTCGGTCACCCGAAGGCGACGGCTCGGAACCTCCGGAAGTTGTGTCGGGCGCACCGCGATCGCCTGGCGGTCCGGGCGCGGTGGGGCCGGCAGCAGTTCCGGCCTGGACCGGGGCGTCTCGACGACGACCGCCTCCAGCACCATCGGGCGCGACGGCTTGGTCAGGGCGAGCGTCCGGCCGGGCTTGGCCGCCAGGGTGCCCAGCGCCCAGAGGACGAGGCAGGCCAGGCCGACCAGAACCCCCGTCCAGGATGGCTCCGAGCGGAGCATCAGGAAGGCGGCGCCGGTCAGGGCGGCCGCGGCTGCGAGCAGCCGGGGTGTGGGATCGCCGGACATCACCGCGCCAGCCTCGACGATGCGGGCTGACGGCCCGTGAAGATCATCGCTCGAATGCGCGTCAATCCGCGAGGCTCGAGGGCGTCTGCCAGGTTGTGCCGGGATGCTCGCGGATGTCGCCGGCCCGGGCGCCGGTATCGGCGTCGCTGGTCCAGTCGCTCGGCTCGGTGACGCTGGCGATCTCCGCCTCCGGGTAGGCGGCGGCCAGGAACAGGCGCGCCTCGCCCTCGGCCTCGGCCCGCACCGTCACGAGCGGCTTGTCTCCGTCCGCGTCGCGGATCTGGGCGATGAACAGCTTGGTCATGGGGGGCCTCCGCTACCTTGGAGCGCCAACGGGCCGGCGACGGGATGGTTCGCGGCCGGAGCCCGGATCGGGCGATCTTTGGCTTCCGCCACACCTGTGGCAGCGGCGATACAGCTTGAGTGTGGAAAACCGGGTAATTTCACGCTCGATAGGAACATTCGCTGGGGAAAGACCAGTCATGAAGACGCTTCTGGCCTCGTTGGCCGCCTTTACCGCCCTGACCGCCGCCGCTTCGGCCGCCGACCTGCCGCGTCGCGCCGCCCCGCCGCCCGTCTTCACCCCGGTGCCCGTGTTCACCTGGACCGGCGCCTATTTCGGTATCAACGCCGGCTACGCGTTCGACGCCAGCAGCAACAACACCTCCAGCTTCGCCGTCCCGGCCCCGTACGGCGCCGGCACCACGGCCTATTTCAGCCAGCGGAACCAGGAAGGTTTCTCCGGCGGTGGCCAGGTCGGCTACAACTTCCAGTTCACCCCGGGTTCGGGCGTGGTGGTCGGCGTCGAGGCCGACGCCCAGTACCTCGATTTCGGCCGCAGCCGGAACAACGCCTTCGTGGTCGGCCCGCTGGCCCCCGGCGTCTACCTGACCGATCCGCGCGGCCTGTCGAGCCTCGACTTCTTCGGCACCGTGCGCGGCCGTCTCGGCTACGCCTTCGACCGCGTCCTGGTGTACGGCACCGGCGGTTTCGCCTACGGCTCGGGCAGCGCTGACCGCTCGTTCGGCGGCTTCGCCGGCAACGACAGCTTCCGCACCGGTTGGACCGTCGGCGGCGGCATGGAATACGCCCTCCCGGTCGACTCGTTCCTGAACTTCTTCCGGTCCTCGGCCGTGACGCTCAAGGTCGAAGGCCTGTACGTCAACCTCGACCGCAACACCCGCAACCAGGGCGCGCTGGTGGTCAACGCCGCCAACAACTTCCCGGTGGTCTACAACAACATCGGCCGCCGCGACGACGAGTTCGCCGTGGTCCGCGCCGGCCTGAACTACAAGTTCGGCTCGTACTAAG
>NZ_AKFK01000082.1:0-1510 GCF_000272495.1 Methylobacterium sp. GXF4
GCCGCTCGGGTGACGCTTGTACTGTAGACGGGGCTGACTCCGGGTAGGAAGATCAAACAACCCATTGCTGGTGTTTGCCTTTTCTTTCTGGGGTCGGGGTTTCCAGCGCAGTTGAAGCGCGATGGCACGGCTATTCCGGCTTTCGGATGAGGCCTGGCGCGGATCGAGCCGCACCTGCCGCACGGCCGACCTCGGCGATCGCTGCGTCCGAGGGGCGCTGGAGGCGAGCCGCATGGAAACCTGGGCATGGCCTTCCGGTGCGTGGGCGCACGCAACGCGGAACCGGACCGTCACCGAACCGGTCCTGCCGCGAATGAGCAGGCATCCCGATTACGCAACCCGGAGGCTGTGGTGAACGGGCGGCTCTCGGGGGCGATCGACCGATGGCCCTCAGCGCCCGGCTTCCGGCGCCGGGGGGCAGGTGGTGAAGTCCAATTCTCAAAAGCCGAGTGTTAAATAAAAAATTCTGATCGCGCTCGCTAATTGTGTTCGTGGCAAGAAGACGTGCGCGCCAGCATTCCTATCGTAGGCGACATGCGCCTAGCCGCCGTTCATCCGCACGTACGCTCGGAGCCCTTCAATGCGTGTCGTCGTCGATCTCAATCGCTGCCAGGGCTACGCGCAGTGCTGCTACGCCGCTCCGGACCATTTCGAGCTGCGCGGTCATGAGATCCTGTTCTACGACCCCGCGCCACCGGACGCGAAGCGGTCGCAGATCGAGCGGGCGCGGCAGGCCTGCCCCGTCCGAGCCATCGAGATCGAGCCGGCCGGTCTCGCCGCGGGTGACGAGCCGTGACCGAGGTTCAGCGACCGGGCATCGTCGTGGTGGGCGCCTCCCTCGCCGGGCTGCGGGGCGCGGAGGCGCTGCGGGACCGCGGCTATGACGGGCCCCTGACCCTGGTCGGGGATGAGCCGCACCGGCCCTACGACCGGCCGCCCCTGTCCAAGCACGTCCTTGCGGGCGAGCTTCCCCCAGAGGCGACCGTGCTTCCGCAGCTCAGCCGGTTGCGGGCGCAGTGGCGGCTCGGCCGGCCCGCCGTCGCGCTGGACCGGGAGCGCCGGGTGCTGCACCTCGCCGACGGCGCGACACTTCCCTACGAGAAGCTTCTCATCGCCACCGGCGCGAGGGCGCGGACCTGGCCCGGCGAGGGTGCTGATCTGGCCGGGATCTTCACGATCCGGACCCTGGAGGATGCCCGCGCCCTGTGGAGCGCGCTGGCGTGTCGGCCGAACCGGGTGCTCATCGTTGGCGGCGGCCTGATCGGCTGCGAGGCGGCCTCCTGCTGCCGCGACCTCGGCTTGGCGGTGACTTTGGTCGATCCCAATCCGACGCCGCTCGCCCGCGTGCTCGGGACCGCGATCGGGGCTACGCTGGCCGAACGGATGCACGGCGCCGGGGTCGATCTCCGCCCGAAGACGATGGTCCGCGCGCTCTCGGGCGAGGCCGGGCAGGTCCGCCGCGCGCACCTCGCCGGGGGAGAGGTTCTCGAGACGGATCTCGTCATCGTCG